>JADKJG010000002.1:300000-416397 GCA_016722375.1 Bacteroidota bacterium
AATCCATCATACAATGTTTCTGGGAAGACTGCTTTTGAATTATCTGACACGCATGGATTCCCTCTCGACTTAACCAAACTCATCGCTGCCGAAAAAGGCTGGACGGTTGATGAAGTTGGCTTCAATAAAGAAATGGCCGCCCAAAAAGAAAGAGGCCGTGCCGATGCTGCAACGGAACAAAGCGACTGGAAGAATATCAGCGCAGACGGCAAGAGTGAGTTTATCGGTTATGATTTTGTAGAGGGCGATGCGCAGGTGATTAAGTACCGGAGCATCAAGCAGAAGGATAAGGAACTGTTTCAGGTGGTCTTGGATAAAACGCCTTTCTACGCCGAGAGCGGCGGACAGGTGGGCGATACGGGCTATCTGGATTTTGGCGGCGAGAAAATAGACGTGATTGATACGAAGAAGGAGAACGATTTGATTGTTCACTTCGTGAAGAAGCTGCCGACGAAGGTGGATGTCAAGGTTCATGCAAAAATCAATACGGCGAGAAGAAACGATACGATTAAGAATCACTCGGCTACGCATTTGTTGCAGGCGGCCTTGAGGCAGGTGTTGGGAAATCATGTGCAGCAGAAAGGTTCTTTGGTGAATCCCGATTATCTGCGCTTTGACTTTGCACACTTTGCGAAGATGACGGATGAGGAGATAGCAAAGGTGGAGCAAATCGTGAATGATAAAATCATGGAGAGCATTGCTTTGGATGAAAAGCGGAATGTGCCGATCAAGGAGGCTGAGAAGATGGGCGCCATGATGTTGTTTGGTGAGAAGTACGGGGAGGTGGTGCGCGTTATCACCTTCGATGAAAAGTTCTCCCGCGAATTGTGCGGCGGCAATCATGTTCGTTCGACCGGAGAGATAGGTCTGTTCAAAATTACTTCGGAGAGTTCGATTGCTTCGGGTGTGAGAAGAATAGAGGCGGTGACGGGAAGAAAGGCGATGGAGTATGTCAATGCCAAGTTGAATGAACTGCACTCAATTACCGAAGCCTTCAAGGGCGCGAAGAATGTAGTGCAATCCGTGAAAGCCTTGCAGGAGCAATCTGAAAACCTGAGGAAAGAGAACGAGCAGTTACAGGATAAGTTGGTGGCGGGTTTGGTGAAGCAGTACAAATCTGCTTTCATTGAGAAGGTGGGGAATGTCAGTTTTATCGGTAAGAAAGATGTGGAGGTGACTTCGGTAGATTCGCTGCGCAAACTGGGCATTCAGTTGGTGAACGAAGTGAAAGAGAATTATGTTTTCGTTCTGGCTTCGGCTATCAACGGAAAGAATGTGGTGCATCTTCGGGTGGCTCCGGCATTGGGGAATGGCAATCAAATATTGAAGGAATTGTCATCCACCATCAAGGGCGGCGGTCCTGCGGACTTTGTGCAGGCAAGCGCGGGAAGTATGAAGGAGGTGGAGGAGTTGATGGTGAAATTGAAAGAGCGATTTAAGTAAGCTATCTTTGAATAAAATTGTGTTATGGATATTCGTAAGGAAATAGGGAAGCTAAGTAAGTCTGAAAAGATTTTGCTGGTAGAAGAGATTTGGGATGAAATAGCGAAAGACACAAAGACGGGAGTTAACAGCAGCCCAAAAGGAGGAGGTTGATAGACGGCTGGATCTTGCCAAAGAAGGGAAGGTGAAGTATTACACACTGGAGGAAGCAAAGGCGAGAATTAAATCTCTGAAGAAAGATGTTCAGGATTAAGGTTTCAGAATTTGCTCTTCTAGACTTTGAAGAAGCATATTACTGGTACGAAGAACAAAGGAAAGGGTTGGGAGATGATTTAGGTCTTTGTTTTGATGAGGGATTAGAAATAATAAGTCGTCATCCATATTTTGAAGAAAGAGAGAAAGAGATTCGGATATTGAACATACGTAGATTTCCATACCAAATAATTTATCGGATAACAGGCGAAATGATAGAAGTCGTTGCTTTTTTTCATGGGCATCGTAATCCGAGAGTCTGGCAAACAAGAATAGAATAATGAGCGATAGTAAATACGATAAATACGAAGTAGTGGTGGGGCTGGAAGTCCATGCCCAGCTTTCTACTCAAAGCAAGATGTATAGCGGCGATTCGGCGGAGTTTGGCGGCGCTCCGAACACGCATGTCAGTGTGATTTCGTTGGGACATCCGGGTACATTGCCGGTGGTGAACGAGACCGCTATTGAGTATGCCGTGAAGTTGGGACTGGCTACACATTCCAATATTCGGAATGAGAATCAATTCGCTCGGAAGAACTATTTCTATGCCGATTTGCCGAAGGGCTACCAGATCACACAAGACAAAACGCCTATCTGTACCGAAGGATATATAGAGTTTGAATTTGAAGGAGGGAAAAAGAAAGTGAACCTGACGCGCATCCACATGGAGGAAGATGCCGGAAAGAGCATCCACGATATTGATCCTTACTTTACTTTGGTGGATTTGAACCGCGCCGGAGTGCCTTTGATAGAAATTGTATCAGAACCGGATATCAGAAGTGGAGATGAGGCGATGGCCTATCTGAACGAAGTTCAAAAGTTGGTCCGCTATCTGGGCATTTGCGATGGCAACATGGAAGAAGGCTCGATGCGTTGCGACGCGAATGTCTCCGTTCGGTTGAAAGGGACGAATGTGCTCAATCCGCGAAGCGAAGTGAAGAACATGAACTCGATGCGCAACGTGAAACGCGCCATTGAATATGAATTCATGCGCCAGATTGACGGGATGGAAGCAGGAGAGAAGCTGGTTCAGGAAACAAGGGGCTTTGAGGCTGTGAAAGGAATCACTCTTTCGCAGCGCAGCAAAGAACAGGCGCATGATTACCGCTATTTCCCAGAACCGGATTTGCCGCCGGTATATGTTTCTGAAGAATACATTCAGTCGGTAAAGAAGAACATGCCCAAACTTGCTTCTGAGTTGAAGGAAGAATACATGACGATTTATGGTTTGCCGGAGTATGATTCGAGAATCATTACAGACGACAAGGCCTTGGCAGAATATTTCAACCTACTATTGGCCGAAACAAAAAATTATAAAGCCGCAGCCAACTGGATTTTAGGCCCGGTGAAGAACTACCTGAATGAACACGGCAAAGAGATAAGCGACTTCAATCTGGCTCCAGCCATGCTCGCTAAGTTGATTGTACTGATTGACGCTGGCAAAACCAATTTCTCGGTGGCTTCTACCAATATCTTTCCGGTCATGGTTTCCAGCCCTGACAAGGAGCCGCTAACTATAGCGCAGGAACTCAATTTGCTGCAAAGCAGTGATGAGGGCTTGATAAACGACCTGATAACTGAGGTGCTTGCTAAATATCCTGAAAAAGTAGCTGAATATAAGGCCGGGAAGAAAGGATTGTTAGGTTTGTTCGTCGGAGAGGTGATGAAACTATCCAAAGGCAAAGCCGACCCGAAACTGACAAACAAACTCGTAGCCGAAAAATTAGAATCTTAATTTCGCCCCTCATTTCTTTAAAAACAAATCATGCATAAAATTATTGCTTTAGTCCTTTTCTTCTCCATTGCTTCTGCTTGTAACCTGAATGGCAACACCGATAAATACACCATAGAGGGAACGGTGAAGAATCACCCCGCTAAATCTGTAGTGCTAGAAAAGCTAGGGTTGAAGCAGTTGACAATGGTAGATTCTGCAGCAATTGATGATCAAGGACACTTTAAAATGTCGGGTGTTTCTGAAAAAGGTTTCTACCGATTGAAATTGGACAACAAAACCAGCTTTTTGATTTTACTGGAGCCGGTTCAGTATCAGGTGGAGATAGACTTGAGCAATCAAGAGAACAATTTCAAGGCGAGCGGCTCTAAGGGTAATGATGAATTTCAGAAGGCGTTCAAAGAAATGAATGCAGTGCAACAGGAGTTGAATGGATGGAATCAGGCATATCAGGCATACGGACAGATGAAGGTTTCGATGGACACGATGATGTTTATTCAGCAACAATTACAGACGGCGGGTGCAAAGTTTGAAAGTTATATCAGGGATAGTTCTCAAGTAGCTAAGGATCCTTTGGTGGCTATGTTTTTAGTAACCAATGGACCCGTGGATAAATTCCCAAAAGAGAATCTTGCAATTATTCATCGTTTAGAAAAGGAACTACCTAATTCATCCTATACGAAGGACTATCGCGAAGTGTATAATAATTATGAAAAGCAAATGAAAGAACAAGGCCGATGCTTTGGCTGTGGGCAAGGAAGCTCCGGATATTGATTTGAAAGACCCTAACGGAAAGAATATCAAACTTTCATCTTTGAAAGGCAAGGTAGTGTTGTTAGATTTTTGGGCATCGTGGTGCGGCCCTTGCCGGGTGGAAATGCCAAATGTGGTCTCTGTATATAAAAAATATAAAGACAAGGGCTTTACCGTCTATAGTGTTTCATTGGATAAAGAAGCCAATGCTTGGAAAAATTCCATTGCGGCTTTGGGTATGGTTTGGGAGAATCACGTGAGCGATTTGAAATACTGGCAGTCGGAAGCTGCTTTGCGTTATGGTGTACAGGGCATACCTGCTGCTTATCTTTTAGATAGAAACGGGATTATTATTGCCAAAGATGGCCTGCGCGGCCCAGCCTTGGAACAGAAGGTTGCTGAAGTGATTCAGTAATTGACGAGCGAGATTTCTCCTTCGTTTTCAGGAAGCAAATAGAAATCATGGCTTCGGAAACTTCAAGTCAGGTGCTTTTTATAGCGAAAAAGTCATTTGCTCCAGCAAATTTAGAATCCGCTGCACCGAATTGGGTATTTGCTACACCAGATTTCATTTTTGCTGCACCAAATTTGGTTTTTGCTGCACCAGATTTGGTTTTTGCTGCACCAAATTAGGTTTTTGCTGCACCAAATTTGATTTTTGCTGCACCAAATTGGGTTTTTGCTGCACCAAATCAAGAATTTGCTATAGCGTTTGATACAAACATCCTTTATTTCTCCAAACTTAGTGTCTACTGTCTATTTACGGTTAGATATTGGAGCCGATCAATGTTCCAATCAAATCCGAAATAAGAGGGTAGGAGTCCTTCTGGTAGTTTTCAAGGTCCACTTTCTTAACCCACCGCGCTTCCGTGATCCCTTCTTGTGTTTGGGGTTTTAAGTTGTTTTGGTTGGGATATGAACTCATTTCAAACCAACTAGTTTCTTTCAAACAATTCTTTCCATTCATCTGATACGTGTGATACGTTTTGACAAATTTGTCCGTTGCACTTTGAATAATAACCCCGGTCTCTTCTTCTACTTCCCGTTGGGCACCGGCTTGAATATTTTCATCCGGTTCTATTTTGCCTTTCGGCAAATCCCACATACCTTTTCTATAAATCATCAGAAGTTCGCCGTGTTCATTCCAAACGATACCTCCGCCGGCAATAATGAGTTTTACCTTCTTTTTTAATTCTTGCATCCAATACTCCGGCTTTTTGGTAAGTATATGGACATTTCTGGTTAGTGAACCATCAAATAATCCCACAGAATCTGAAAAAAACTTTTCGATAGAGGCCTCTTTGGTCAGGAGTAAATCTGAAAATTCCTTACTTTGCTTCGAGGAGTTGGATAGTTGCAAAATAGAATGGTTAAAATAAATTTTATAGCCTAAATCCATTGGGTTCTCTTAATAAGAAGTTCAAACTTATCACAATTTCTGTTTCATTTAATTATGTGTCCTCAATTTAAAATATGCTGATAAATAAAACCATTGCCCGGGAGGTTGCAGAATACCTACTCGAAATTAAAGCCGTGGTATTAAATCCTTCTGAGCCGTTCACTTGGGCAAGTGGAATGAAGAGTCCAATATATTGCGACAACCGAAAAACACTTTCCTATCCTAAAGTGAGGAACTTCATAAAGACGGCATTTGCTGAAATAATTACCGATGAATTTTGTACTTGTGAATTGATTGCTGGAGTGGCAACGGCAGGAATTCCCCATGGAGCGTTAGTCGCAGATGTATTAACCCTCCCCTTTGTGTATGTGCGAGATAAAGCAAAGGCGCATGGGTTGGAAAACTTAATAGAAGGGAAATTGGAGTCCGGCCAAAAGGTGATTGTAATAGAAGATTTGATTTCCACGGGCGGCAGCTCGCTCAAAGCTATAGAAGCCTTGAGAAGGGCAGGAGCTGAGGTGTTGGGATTGGCCGCAATTTTCACTTATGCTTTCCCCGAATCTTCGCGAAATTTTGAAGCGGCAAAGTGCCCATTCTTTACGCTTTCTGACTATCCTACTTTAATTGAAGTAGCACACCAGCAAGACTACATAAAAGATTCTGAAAAAATAGTTTTGCTTGATTGGTATCGCAATCCTGTTGGATGGAATGCCTAGAGCTGGTTTTAGCTAACTCATAGCTAATATTTATAAGTTTTACGTCGCTGATATTTATATATACGCAGAAGCATTGCACTTTTCTGAAACTTCCGTTTCATCTACACGTATATAGGTATAATACCAATTCTGGTATGTATAATCGGAGTAATCGTAATGAACGGGATATTAAGATTGAAATTTTTCATAGCAGTGTTTGCGCTGCTTTGTGTCGTCCGGCTTTCGGGTCAGGTGACCGCGGATTTTGCTATTAATGCTCCCACCAATAACTGCAATCCTGCCATTTATAGTTTTTCCAATAATTCCATCGGTATTCCTCCTTTGACTTATGAGTGGAACTTTGGGGTTTATCCTGGACTTAACTCTGTTTTTGCGAACCCGAGTACAACGTATTTAACCTGTGGAAGTTTTGCCGTAAAACTGATTACCACCAATGGATTAGGTCTGAAAGATTCTATAACAAAAATGGTAGTGATTCGTTGTTCTCCTAAGCCCAGTTTCACCACTTCTACCTTAACCGGATGTCTTCCTATGCCGGTTAAATTTATCAGCACCTCGCAGCCCGGAAGTGGCACAATCACCAATCTGATTTGGGATTTTGGAGACGGATCTAGCGGTGGAGGGCTAAGCGAAGAGCATGTCTATACATCCTCTGGCTGTAAGAACATAACATTGATAGCAACCAATTCTTTTGGCTGTGTCAAGGATACTACGATGAATAATGTTCTCTGCGCTTATCCACGACCTACCGCGGCGTTCAGTTCCCCTATAACTACAACTTGTAACCTTCCTTTACAAGTAACTTATAGTAATTCCTCTTTTGGTGGCACCGGGCCATATAACTATCGCTGGATTTTTGAAGGAGGAGTGCCGCCTACTTCTACCCAGGCTACACCGCAGGTTACCTACAATTCGTATGGTAGTTTTACCTCGTATCTGGTTGTGGTAGATGCCAATGGTTGTTCAGATACTATTGAAAAGCAAAATTATATCAACACAGTTAGTAGCTATGTGAATTTTACTTTGAGCAGCAACACAGGCTGTGCGCCGGGTTCCATTACAACTAGTGCTGTTACTACCTCAACGCCTCTATCGTATAACTGGACAGCATCACCTTCAGCGGTTATAACAAACCCCAATTCAAAGAACGCAACATTTACTTTCAGCGACACAGGAACTTATGATTTATGCCTGCTTGTTGATTATGGGAATAACTGTATTGGCAGCCGTTGTAGCACTGTGGTGATTAATCCTGCCCCGTTAGCCCTATTTCGAGCAGAAGGTCTGTTTAATACTTGTCAGAAGCCAAATCTGATTTCTTTTGTTGATTCTTCGTCAGGTACTAACTTGGCTTATGACTGGTCTTTTAACGGAGGTATTCCTGCGTCAGCAAATACTCCGAAACCGCCCATGGTTGTTTATGATAGCTGTGGAACTTATACAGCACGTTTAACAGTAACGAATGATTTTGGATGTTCCTCTATCCATACATTGCCTGCGTTTATGACTATTACTTGTCCGAAAAACTCAATTGTGGTAGCTCCCCGATATGGGTGCATTCCGCTATCTGCCGGATTTACTAGTGGCATGGATGATGGCTCCCCTGTATCTTGGTTATGGGATTTTGGCGATACAGCCAGCGGAGTAAATAATATCAGTACACTTGAAAACCCAAGCCATACATTTAATGACCCCGGCTGTTATAAGGTCACATTAACCACTACCACGACAGAAGGTTGTTCTGTCACAACGACAATGGGCGATGCGGTTTGTGGCGGTCATCGTCCTCATCCAAACTTTAGCGCCAATCCTCCCGTCAATTGTGTTAACCAGCCCGTATATTTTTCCGATTCTTCAACCGGTACCTTTGAGTACACTAAATATGTATGGGACTTTTATGGCGGCCCACCTTATGACAATATGAGCAATGATAAAAACCCGGTTTATGCTTATGGAGATACCGGCGTCTTTGATATCACCTTGATTGTGTCAAACTATGGTTGCGCGGATACGATTACTAAGGATGATTACGTAAAAATTCTAGCACCTGTGGCGTTACCCAAAGTAATTACCGATTGCAAAAATCCGCTTCAGGTAGTATTAGACGGGAGTGGCTCTACCGGAGGACAACGTTACAAATGGATCATTCCCGGTGGTTCTCCGGCAGTGGCCTCTTCTGCGGTAGTCATCGTTACCTATCCGGCTACAGGAAGTTATACGGCTACCTTAATCGTCTATAATGACTCTACAGGCTGTTCAGACCTTGGAGATATTTCTTTTTCGCCTACTGCTGGCCATGCCCAATTCACTGCCAGTCCGCTATTTTCCTGTGCGCCTTCAAATATTTGTGTCAACAACACTTCAATAGACGCTATCAGTCATTTATGGCAGCTAATCAGTTCTGCAAATGGTTCGGTGGTGACCACTTCAACAGCGAGACAACCATGTTTTAATATTAATACAGCCGGAATTTATGGTTTGAGATTAATAGTGACCGATGCCGGCGGATGTAAGGATACCCTCTACCGTCCCGATTATATTCAAGTCAATAAACCGGCCGCAAATTTTATCGGTGCGCCGCTTACCGGTTGTGTTCCGCTTACTTCTTCTTTCTCTGATTCTTCTAGTGTTCCGGCATCTTCAGCACCGATTGTCAGTTGGCACTATACCTTCGGAGATTTGGCCAGTGGAAGTCAAAACATCTCCACCGTTAAAAACCCTTCCCATATATTTAACTTTCCCGGCTCTTATACCATTGCGCAAACAGTTACGGATTCAACTGGTTGCGCAAACACCAAAACAAGAAATTTTTATGTGGTAGTAGGCGATCCAAAAGCAAGGTTTACTTCACCCGATACCGTAGTTTGTAATGGAAGCACCATTTGTTTTAAAAATACTTCCAGCGGTAATGGATTAAAGTATTCATGGGATTTCGGTGATGGAACTACCTCCACGGTAGCTAACCCTTGCCGTCAATACGCTGTAGATTCAGGCCTTTTTAATATCAGTTTAAGTGTGATGGATGAAGTAGGTTGTAGGGATACAACTACTCGGTCTAGTTATATTAACATTCAAAAATTTACTGCGGCGCTGATGGCTGACGTTACCACTAGCAATTGTCCACCATTAGCGGTTCAATTTTCAAATATTTCCAGAAATACGACTTCGGGCACTATGTACAAATGGAGCTTCGGCGATGCACAGGTTTCTACGTTGGTTAACCCTTTTCATATTTATAATGCTCCGGGGTCATTTAATGTTAGCCTGATTGCTGTCAGTCCTAAAGGATGTACCGATACGCTTGTATTAAACGATTATATCCGCATCGGTGGTCCGGTGGCTACTATCACCCAAGCACCTACATCAGGTTGTGCTCCGCACCGGATTTGCATGGCGGTGAATTCTCCAAATGCGGTAAGTTATACCTGGAATCTTGGCGATGGAACAGTAAAGCCAGGAAGAGATACAATTTGTTATACTTATGAATCTACCGGAATTTTTTTCCCGGAAATTATCCTGTCCGATACTGCGGGCTGTGTGTATGCTAAACCCCTGGGAGTTATTCATGTGGGTGGAGCAGTATCCCACTTCAATAATGAACCAGCACATATTTGCGGGCCTCAAACCATCTTGTTTTCGGACTCTAGTTACGGGATTTCTGCTATCCAATCCATCTCTTGGAACTTTGGTGATTCAACCAGCGGTCCCTCTAATAATTCTTCTCAACTAAATCCTTCACATCATTTTTCTAATCCTGGCTCATATAACGTTACGCATCGAATTATGACCACAGATGGTTGCTCCAACACCAGTCAAAAAGTAATTTCTGTTCATCCTACTTTAATACTTAACATTACACTAAGCGATACAGCTTTCTGTGGACCGGATACTGTTTATTTTACTGACAAAACCGTTCATCTCGCCCCATACAATTATCGCTTCTGGAGTTTTGGTGACCCGATCAGCGGTAATGAAAATTTCTCCGGCCTTCCCGACCCGTCTCATTATTACTCGACACCTGGCTATCATCCGGTTTCTCTAATAGTGGTAGATGTAAATGGTTGCACGGACACGGCGTTTACTGGTTTTACCTTGTTTGAACAACCAGTAGCAGCCTTTTCGGCATTCGATACTTGTTTAAATTCCCAACCCATCATATTTCAGAACTCCTCTTTATATGCTGGTCATTACAGATGGGATTTTGGTGATGGCTCATCCTCTACAGTCTTTCAACCCAAACATACTTTTGCTGACACTGGTTCCTATCAGGTTCGTTTAGCCGTGAATAATAAATACTGTTATGATTCTGCTTCAGCTTTTGTACGTATTCAGGATCTACCCAATCTTTCTTTCCAGTTAAATTCCAATTTTCTTTGTGGCCCGCCCGCTGTTTTTGCGGCAACCAACACTAGTACCGACGCTCATTCCTTTTTTTGGAATTTTGGAAACGGGATTTATTCTACTGAACTAAACGCTGTAGATTCTTTTATGCAACCCGGAGTTTATGTGATTCAACTTTCCGGTCAAAATCAATTCGGATGTCGAGATACGGTGAGTGATTCCATCACCGTTTATCCTTATCCGAAAACTAACCACATCTATTTAGATCCTCTGGAAGGTTGCGCTCCTTTTACTTTATCTTTTACTGCAGATGTAACTAATGGGACTTCTTATACATGGGACTTTGGCGATGGCTCTGTTCCGGTTGTTTCCGAGAACCCCACTGTTTCACACACCTATACCGATACAGGTAGTTTCACTCTTCGGCTGAAAACTATTTCATTCCTTGACTGTGCAGATAATGTAGTGCTATGGGATACCGTAAAAGTATATGTTGCACCGGTTGCAGCATTTGAATATACTCTGAACTCCATTGGTGACCTAATAGATGGAACCGTTGATTTCACCAATCAAAGTTTAAACGCCACCCATTATGAATGGGAATTTGGAGATGGCTCTTTTTCTGTTGAAGAAATCCCTACGCATCTCTATTCTGACATCAATGAATTCAATGTAATTCTTTACGCAATTACTGATTACGGTTGCCGCGACTCAGCCACGGCTTCTTTTTATGTAGTGAAGAAGTCGCTCTATGTTCCTAATGCTTTTGCGCCCGATCATTATGTCGGTGAAAGCTTAGTTCGTATTTGGAAGCCTGTAGGTATCGGTTTGAAGGAGTATCGTGCCTCAGTGTATAACACTTGGGGTGAGTTGATTTGGGAATCTACCGCACTAACTGAGGATGGTAAACCTGTCGATGGATGGGATGGAACCTATCGAGGCAAAGCCTGCCAACAGGATGTATATGTTTGGAAAGTGGAAGCTGTTTTCCTCGATAATATAGTGTGGGAAGGCATGTCGTATAAAAAAGGACAACCCAGAAAAACGATGGGTGATGTTACACTGATCAGGTAATCTGGTTGAACCCTAGCAATAATAAATTCTCTACTCTCCATCCACCACTATCGGAGTAGTTTGTATAAAGTTGCTGAAATGGCCGGCTTGATCTCGCATCATGACGTAAAAGATTGCAGTATCTTTCGGGCAGCCGATTTGAGGAGGTGCTAGACACTTCTTCGTATCAACTGCGCGAATCACTTCTATTTCACCTTCAATTCCTGGAAATTTTCCGTTGGAAGATACGTTTGCTGAAGCAAAGGATTGCACACAGCCATCGCGGTTATCAATCAGAAAGATATTGAAGTTGCTGTTACGCAAAACGGTGGAGTCATCGCTGGTGAGCCTACAACATTCGCATAGGGTCGTATCTTTTGATATCTTGATTCCGATATCACCATCACCATCGGTGAAGGAAAAAGTGATAGTGTCTTCATATCCACTTTTGAGAAATGAGGAAGAAACCGAAACAAATTCAAGGTGCGGCTCAACTGGAAATTCAGGAGCCTTGAGACAGGAGAATAGCGTGAAACTGGCCAATAGTGAGATTAAAACAGTCTTAGACATAAGTCAAAGAAACTCAAAATGATTTGATTTATCGCATTTTTACAAAGGAATGTATACGCTAAAGGACCGAATATTTGCTGTAGATGAATTCTCTTTTGAGACTTTGGCTATTGAGCTATTTGCCTATCAGTATAGACAGGTGTCTATGTATAGGGCTTTCTGCGATTCGTTTAAAAAAAAGCCAGAGAATGTAAGGACTCTGGCTGATATCCCTTTCATCCCGATTGATTTTTTCAAACGTCATCGTTTGTTGGCTGGCGAAATGGCAGATCAGAAAATCTTTGAAAGCAGTAGTACCACTGACACGGTTCCATCCTGTCATTATGTCGCAGATTTGACCGTTTATGAAGAAAGTTTCCTTAAAGGATTTGCGCAATTTTACGGAACACTACAGGATTACATTATTCTGGCATTGCTGCCTTCCTATTTGGAGCGAGAAACCTCATCTCTGGTGTATATGGTAAAGCAACTGATGGAGATAGGCAGAAATAAAGAGAGTGGTTTTTATCTACATGATTTTGAGAAATTAAAATCTACGTTGGAACAATTAAAGCAACAAAATAAAAAGGTAATACTCTGGGGGGTTACCTTTGCCTTGTTAGATTTCGTCGAAAAATATGCAACACATTTTCCAAAACTTATTGTGATGGAAACAGGAGGAATGAAGGGTAGGAGAAAGGAGATAACCCGTTTAGAGGTACACCAAATTTTAAGAAGGGCTTTCGGGGTGGACAAAATTCATTCGGAATATGGAATGACTGAATTATTGAGTCAGGCCTATTCACTGGGAGATGGCCGGTTCAATACACCACCGTGGATGAAAATTCTTGTGAGAGATATGGATGATCCACTAGGTATCGGAATAAGAGGCAGTGCAGGAGCATTGAACGTAGTGGATCTGGCGAACATCTATTCCTGTTCGTTTATAGCAACCGGTGATACAGGTATAGTTTATGACGACGGAAGTTTTGAAGTAACTGGTCGAATGGATTATACAGAAGTAAGGGGATGTAACTTAATGGTCCATTAATACTACGCAGCTATGAAATGGATTAGAACTTCTTTTCCTTACCGACTTTATCAGACTGATAAACTTCTTTTTGCTGTTGTTGGCATATATGTTCTAGGCTTGGCTTACGGATGGCGTTTAGACCGGGAGGAATTTCCTTTTCTTCTTTATGGAATGTATTCGTTGAAAGAAGAGTCCAAGGCAACTTATTCCACCTATTCCATTGAATTTAATGGAAAGGAGTTGGATCAGAATTCGTTGCTAAATCCTAAGAAAGAATTGTTGATGACTACTACGGCTCATGTTGTTCCGTTGATGGATTCTGTTTTGAAGGGAGAGGATAAGGAGTCTTTTGCAAGATGGCTATTGCGGTGTGGTGCTATTGGTAATAAAATGCACCACGATGAAGTGAATATTTATAAGATGAAAGCTCTTTATGATGAAAGTGGGAGAATTAATTTAGTTCATCACGAAGCCATATTCTCTTATGCAGACTATTGAGTTTCTAAAAGAATATCGTTGGAAAGCAAACTTCGTGTTTGCAGGAGCGCTCATGATTTTATGTTATCGGTGGATGAGTGACTCGCTCTTGAGTCAAATGGAACAACCTTTGTTTTTGTTTAAAGAAAGGGAAAGCGCCTATCTCTGGTTGCTTTCCTCCGGAGTGCCGCAGTGGATTAGTTCGAACACCATAGCTGCGGTGACCTTTGACTCAGCTCTATTCCTTTTTCCAATGTTGTTTCTTCTTAGTCAAAGAAGAGTTTTTAGTGTCCTTTTTTCAATATTGCTGTTGTTTTACTTTATGACCTTTAATTTGGTAACCGGGCATCATTATCATTCTCTTACCGGTTTGATTGTAATAACTATTCCTTTTTGGTTTCGAAAAGAGGAGAAATTTCATGTAGCCTGGGAATTGGCAAGGTATTATCTACTTTACATTTTTGCTTCGGCTGCTCTATGGAAAATCACCAGAGGCTCCGCATTTTATGAACCACAACTTTCTGAAATTCTGAAATCGCAGCAATTATATCTGCTAATTCAGCAACCAGATTCTCTTCATGCACGATTGGTTCAATATTTGATAGCCAATGTTCAAATATCCCATGCGTTGTTACTTGCTAACGTGGTATTGCAACTGAGTTTTGTTGTTGGATTCTTTACGAAAAGATTTGACAGTATTTTATTCTGGCTAGCTATCCTATTCTGTATCGCGAATTATTTGGTGATGAGCATTTTCTCCTTCGAACTGCTCATATTGAATCTCAGCTTACTGGATTGGAAGAACAGTAAAATGATTATTAAATCAGACCTTAGCGGTCTTCGCTCTCAACCAGTGATCAGCAATCACTAAGGCGGCCATTGCTTCAACAATGGGAACAGCCCGGGGCACCACACAGGGGTCGTGTCTGCCTTTTCCTTTCAATTCTACTTCATTGCCTTCCTTATCCACAGAAGATTGTGATTGCATAATGGTAGCAACCGGTTTGAACGCTACGTTAAAGTAGATGTCCTCACCATTGCTAATTCCACCTTGTACACCGCCCGAATGATTCGTTTTTGTCTTGATTCTATTTTTGGAATCGGCGATAAAAATATCGTTGTTATCACTGCCGAAATGGGAGGCTCCTTCAAAGCCACTTCCATATTCAAAACCCTGAACCGCGTTGATGGAAAGCATAGCCTTACCTAAGTCTGCATGAAGTTTATCAAAAACCGGCTCTCCCAATCCTACCGGACAGTTTTTTATCACTCCGGTTATAATTCCACCTACGGTATCGCCTTTTGCCTTGGTTTCTTTGATGAAATCAATCATTCGGTTAGCCGTGGTTTCATCGGGGCAGCGAATGATGTTGGTATCTATTTTACTTAAATCAAGCTCTGAGTAGTTTTTGCTAAGCCGTATTTGGCCTACTGCTGAGACAAAGGAGTAAATTTCAATCCCTGCTTTCTTCTGCAATAGCTCTTTAGCAATAGCTCCGGCAACTACTCTTGCTGCGGTTTCGCGGGCACTGGATCTGCCGCCGCCCCGATGATCTCGGATGCCGTATTTCATTTCATAAGTATAGTCTGCATGAGATGGACGAAAAGCATCCTTCAAATGACCGTAGTCATCCGACTTTTGGTCTTCATTGGGAGTGATAATTGCAATTGGAGAGCCCAAAGTTTTCCCTTCAAAAACACCGGAGAGAATCTGGAAAGTATCGCTTTCCTTTCTTTGAGTAGTGATGGACGACTGCCCCGGTTTGCGCCTGTCCAGTTCATTTTGAAGAAAGTCTAGATTAATTTCTAGCCCGGCAGGACAGCCATCAATAATCACACCTATTGCCTTGCCGTGACTTTCACCAAAGGTGGTGATTCTGAAAATTTCCCCAATACTATTTCCTGCCATATTGGTGGTGAAAATAGAAGATATTAATAGTACACCAATCACATTCCGAACCTTCCCTAATAAAGAAAAGGTCGCCCGCAAAGCGGACGACCTTTTTCAATTAAATCTTCAAATCTATTAGAACCAATAAGAGACCACTCTGGTTTTTACAATACCGTTTTTAGTATAGGTAATTTTGAATCCATAAGCACATCCGCTGCTGATTGGATTGCCATTGTTATCCACTCCAAACACCACATTTACATTTTTCGTTCCTACGTTATGATTGACTTCGCCTTGAACAGGTTTGAGCCATCCACAATTGTTATTCGACACCAAAGGAGTAGTGATCGAATTGATAAAGGATACGCCATTCCGGTTCGTTCCCCATGAATCGGCGTTGACCACGCCGCCCTCTGTATGGTCAGAGGAAAGAGTGATAGTTTTTATTCCGTTAGCGAATGTATAGGTGCGCAAGCGATTCACGCTCCAAGTCCTTTGAGCGCCGTTGGGCAAGGTCAGGGAGAAATTATTGGCGGTGTGACGAATAGCTACTGGGCCGGGCTCCAGTCCACTCATCACCTTCCCGGGTCTGCCACCGGTTTCGTTGGTAAGAAAGTGGGTGCCATTCAAGGTTACTGATTTGCCGTTCAGCTTGCTTACGTTTACAGAATCGAATAAAACTTCTAGAACCGTTCCCTGATCTTTCCAACGGCTACCATTGGCATATCCTTGAACAGTAAGGGTGATAGAACCAGTACGCTTGATCCCGTTTGGACAAACTGTACCATTGTAATTAATAACGACAATACCCGCCGATTTTTGGCTGGTGTCAATATCAGCACCACAAATACCGATCATCCCATCTGTTTTGCCTGAAAGAGCCTCGACACCGTCGGCAACATTTCCTGCATCATCAACAGAATAATCTAAGGCGGAAGAAACGTCGGAGTTATCTTCAGCGCTGTAACTGTCGTCAACGAGTAATGAAGACTCTTTTTGGCAACTAGTGAAAAATAGCACGGCTGAGGCAATCAGCATCAGCGGCAAGGTTTGAATTTTTGTTTTCATGATTTCTGGTTTTTTTTTAGTAATTGGCTTATGACCAATACAAAGGAATAAGGTTTAATCACTATGAAATATTTTATTCGAAATTAATTTCTACAATTATTCCCAATTGTTAATTTTATAGAGACTTCTTGGTATTTATCTAGGCTGATAAGGATTGTTTAGCCGATGAAAGAAAAACCTATTTGGCAGGATAGAGTTGCTATTTCTTATCTATCGCTCCACCCTCCTAGGTTAGTTAGGCTGATCATAATCCTTGTCCGAAGACTTACATCGAAAAGGATACAACTATAGTTATGGATCTGGCTTTTCTGTTTTACTGCATTCTGAAAGATTGTCCCCTTCTCGTTATGTATTTAGCCGCCCCATTTCGATTTAGTATCTATCTACAACGATTCGTCACTTATTGGTGAGAAGCAAATGCTTATCAGCAGCTATTTTGTGTGTTTTAGCTACGAGCAGGAGTCAAGTAGCTATTCGCAATAGGCATAGCATGAGTTGATTTTCATAAAATTTCACCAGCCCTGTACTGGAATCTATAGATCCTGAACAGGAATCTTCAAAATCTGTACGGGAATTATAAATTCCCGTACAGATTTTGATAAATCCTGAGCAAGAATTGACGAATCCTGTTCAGGAACTAATGAAACCTGTACAAGAATCATAAATTCCTGTACAGAAAACGATAAATCCTGTACAGGAATGGTCAATTCCCGGACAGAAACCTGAAATTCCTGTACAGAACTGGTATTAAATTAGATTCCTGACTTGCCAATTGAAGCACAATAGATGTGAAAGGAGGCCAAAATGGATATGTTTTATTCAAAAAACAGGCAAAACTGTATGTCTCATGCGGTTAATTCCACAAACAAGCCAAAGCCAGAGGAGTTTCGTCCGAAACATAATCTGAAATTCTTGCCTACCCGCCTTTTCTTTTGGTTTTATAACCCAAAGTATTCAGAATAGTTATGACCTGCTCCCGTTTTTCTCCCTGCACTAAAATAATTCCATCCTTCACGGTGCCGCCAGTGCCACATTTGGTTTTTAGGAGTTTACCCAATTCATTCAATTCAGCATCCTTTCCTTTAAAATTATCTATGATGGTAGCCACTTTTCCTCCCTTGTTTCTTTCAAGCGAAACATAAAGTGTTTGCTGTGTGGCGGAAATGCTTTCCTCTTCCCTACTTTCTTCTGCCTTATTAAGGTCAGGGTTCGTTGAATAAACTACTCTGTTTTTATCGTGTTGGTTTTTCATAAGCGTCCTCCGGTAGAATCTAAATAGTTGGTGGCAGATAATACATACCCTATTTCTGGTGTCGGAATAATCTAATAGGCGTTTAGGTTTTTGGGCACAATGACATCAATGCAATTGGGCATCACTTCAAAGGTAATATCTCCATGATGGATAACTGAATCTCCATCAAACTGATAGTTCATTTTCTTATTTCCGAAGATAGTGACTTTTCGGGCTCGATAACACTCGGCTTCTTTAATTAAATCTGCTCGTTTCAGAAAAAGGCAAAACAGTATGTAAGGCAATTTCCAGATAGGAAACTTGCTCAATACAATCACATCCATTATACCATCCTTCAAACTGGTGAAAGGGAAAATGCCAAAGTTATAGCCGTATTGGTTGGCGTTAAAAGCCGTAAACAGATAGATCGGCTTTTCAATCAGTACGTCGTCTATTTCTATTTTGGCATCCACCGGCTTGAAGTAAAATAGTATCTCCGTGATGACGGCACCTGCGTAGGAAAAGAATCCGCGAATCCGGTGGTGCCTAAACCGACGGGCTACGGAAGAATCAATACCGAAACCAGCATTGCTGACGAAATATCGGAGATTGGATTTCACTAAATCCATCTTAACCACCTTACCGGTATTTAATACTTCAATAGACCCTTTGGTATAGCGCGGGGGGATCTTGAGATGAGTGCCAAAGCCATTTCCTGAACCGCAGGGGATAATTCCGAGGATAGTTTTGTGCCAACCAAAGCCTGTGCTACTTCATTAATAGAGCCATCGCCACCCACAGCCACTACCACCTCGAACCCTTCCTTTACTGCTTGCTCTGACAACAGTTTTGCATGTCCGGCATATTCGGTGAGGCGGATGGTATAATGGTATTTTTCCTGGTCTATATACTTTGCAATCTTCTCAGGTATATGGTCCTTTTTATAAACACCTGACACCGGATTTATAATGAAGAGTATTTTCTTAGAGGCTGAAGACATCGGTGACGAAGATATTATTCCAGTTAGAATTTAAAAGGCTTTCAAGCTCAGGTCTAAGCTGGATGATGAATGGGTCAGTGCTCCAACAGAAATGAAATCTACACCGGTCTCTGCAAATGGTAGTACCGTCTCCATCGTGATTCCGCCCGATGCCTCTGTTTCGTATTGATGGTTGACCATTTGGACAGCTTGGTTCATGTCTTCGATTTCGAAATTGTCAAACATTATTCGGTGAATATTTCCGACGGCTAAAATTTCTTCCACGTTCTTTAAACTTCTGGTTTCTACTTCTACTCGTAGATTCAGTTGGTTCTTCTCCTGATATGCTCGCACCGCAAGAATGGCAGGACGAATCCCTCCACAAAAATCTATATGGTTATCCTTGAGCATAATCATATCATATAAACCATAGCGATGGTTCTGCCCTCCTCCGATACGCACCGCCCATTTTTCAAAGAAACGGAAGTTGGGAGTTGTTTTACGGGTATCAAGAATTGTGGCATGAGTGCCACTTACTTGATTTACATACTTGGAAGTATTAGTGGCAATACCGCTCATCCGTTGCATGAAATTAAGTCACACCCTTTCCGCTCTTAGAATTGATTTCACCTCGCCGTATAATTTAAAAGCGATGTCGCCCGGCTGTATTACTGCGCCATCTTCCAGATATTTTTCAAATCGCAACTGCTCATCCACTCTCTGACAAACCATCTCTGCCAAAGCCACGCCGGCCAATATTCCATTTGCCTTACACAATAAATGCGCTTTCCCCTCTTTCTTATTTGGGATGCAAGCCAGAGATGAGTGGTCGCCGGAAGGAATCATGCCTTCATAATCCACCACATCCTCAGCAAGTGCTTGATCAATAAACTGATTTATTGGGAAATTCATATCCAATTGATTGAGGTGTGAATTAAAAAATAAATGGCGAAGCAAATGCTTCGCCATTTTCAAATTTCTTATTTCTCCGTCTTTTTTATTGATCTATCCTTATTTCCTGAATGGCTAATTTGCCTGCCATAGTCTTGGCATATACATAGGTTCGATATATCCCCGTCGAAGCAGACATATTAGCTATAAAATACTTTGCCCCTTCGGGTGAAGTTCCTTGGTGCACTAAGGCAAAAGATTTGGGTGAGTTTGTATTGAAAAAATCTCGCATCACCATCTCTGCCTGGTTCTTGCTATATGAATTACCGGAACTTTTAATTGTGATTTCGACATACGAATCAAAATTAGATGCCAGAGCCGAAGCATCACCGCTTTTAAAAGAATTCATTATGCTTTCAAACCCTTGTGCTTTCAGACTTATTGTCCCAGAAAGCAATATAAGAAAGAGGAAAAACGCTCTCTTTAATCTATTGTTAATCATCTTATTCATTGTACAACGAACAAAGCGAGAATTGTGCCAAAAATTTCTGACCGATTTCATCCTGTAAAAATACTAATTAGGATAACTTTGCCCCAATGAGCAAGAAAGTTATCCTCATCATCATGGATGGTTGGGGTCATGGACCGGATCCGGATAGGAGTGCGATTGCGCAAGCAGACACTCCGTTTATTGACCATCTTTATCAAACGTATCCATATACCGAATTGGTGACTCATAGCGAATCTGTGGGGCTGCCCGCCGGGCAGATGGGAAACTCGGAGGTTGGCCATCTCAATATCGGTGCTGGTCGAATCGTTTATCAAGAATTGATGCGCATAAACAATGCCATTGAGGATGGTTCACTTGCGCAAAATGCACCACTTCTTTCCGTTATTAACTATTGTAAACAGAACAAAAAGCCGCTGCATTTCATCGGGCTGGTTTCTGACGGAGGAGTTCATTCTCATATCAATCATCTGAAAGCATTGTGTGACATTGCAAAGGCAAATGGTTTAGAGAAGAAGGATGTGTTCATCCATGCTTTTACGGACGGGAGAGATTGTGATCCCAAGAGCGGCCTTCGGTTTCTCAAAGAACTAGATACTTATCTGCAACAATCTGTCGGGCAAATTGCTTCCGTTTGCGGAAGATATTACGCCATGGATCGCGACAATCGGTGGGAACGGGTTAAACTGGCTTATGATTTGTTGGTCAACGGAATAGGAGAGAAGGCGGTAGATATTTTTAAGGCAATAGAAGAAAGCTACGCAAACGGTGTGACAGATGAGTTCATCAAACCGATTGTGAGGACGAATGACAAAGGGGAACCTTATGCTACAATTTCGGATGATGATGCGGTGATCTGCTTCAACTTTCGTACGGATCGGTGCCGCGAAATTACCAAGGCATTAACCCAATTCGATTACCCGGAACAGAACATGAAAAAGAAACAGCTTCACTATACTACGATGACTGTTTATGATCATACGTTTCAACAGGTAGGAAACATATTTGATAATGACGACCTCCAGATGACTCTGGGAGAAGTTCTTTCCATCAACAAAGACACAGGTGCGTGCCGCTGAAACAGAAAAATATCCTCACGTCACATTCTTTTTTTCCGGTGGAAGAGAATTGGAGTTTGAAGGCGAAACCAGACTAATGGCTTCTTCGCCCAAAGTGCCGACCTATGATTTGCAACCTGAAATGAGTGCCTTACCACTCACCGAAAAGGTATTGAAAGAAATCGAGACAAATCTTCCTGATTTTGTTTGCCTCAATTTTGCCAATGCCGATATGGTAGGTCATACCGGTGTTTTCTCTGCGGCCATCAAGGCTGTTGAAACGGTGGACTCCTGCGTGGAAAAAATTGCCAACCTCGGGATGAAAAATGACTACACTATTCTGATCACAGCAGATCATGGCAATGCAGATTTTATGATTAATGACGATGGTAGTCCAAACACCGCCCATACACTGAACCCTGTTCCGTTCTTTTTGATAGATAAGAATACGAAGCCCGTTCTGCACACCGGAAAACTAGCTGACATTGCCCCAACAATTTTAAAGTTGATGGGCATTCCACAACCGGAGGAAATGACGGCAGTAAGTCTGTATTAGAGGTTTGATGACCTCTTAAAGGCTATCTGCTGCTTGCAACTACAGAAACCGAATAATCAGATTTGAATTTATTTGTCCGGCTGTAAAAACGGATACTGGTAGTCATGAGGAGGAACCAGCGTTTCTTTAATCGTTCTAGGCGAAACCCAACGTAGTAGGTTAATCATGCTTCCGGCCTTGTCGTTTGTTCCCGAACTTCTGCTTCCTCCAAAAGGTTGTTGCCCCACAACAGCACCGGTAGGTTTATCGTTGATATAGAAATTGCCGGCTGCATTGGTAAGTTTCCGGGTAGCCAGTTCTACGGCATACCTGTCCTGTGCAAAAATGGAACCGGTGAGCGAATAGGGCGAAGTAGAGTCCAGCAAGTTTAGGGTTTCTTCAAATTTATTTTGGTCATAAACATAAATCGTCAGTATAGGGCCAAACAATTCCTCGCACATAGTCACGTATTTGGGATCTTTGGTTACCAAGATTGTAGGTTCAATAAAATAGCCCTTTGTCTTGTTATAATTTCCACCTACCAAGACCTCTACATTCTTACTTTTCTTAGCTGATTCCAGATATGCCGCCAGCTTGTCAAAACTCTTTTCATCTATTACGGCATTAATGAAATTGCCAAAGTCCTCTACACCTCCCATCTTCATACTTTTGATAGTAGGAATAAGATGTTTTTTCAATTCACTCCAAAGGTTAGAAGGTACATAAGCCCTAGAAGCAGCAGAACATTTCTGTCCTTGATACTCAAAAGCACCGCGTTCTATGGCTACAGCCAGTGCTTTCACGTCTGCCGATTTGTGAGCGATGATAAAATCCTTACCGCCTGTCTCTCCCACAATGCGTGGGTACGTTTTATAAAGATGAATATTATTGCCGATGGTTTTCCAAATATTCTGAAACACCTCCGTTGAACCTGTGAAATGAATCCCGGCAAAACTGGCATGTTTAAAAACCACTTCCGCCGCATCCGGACCAGATGGATAAATAAGATTGATCACTCCATCCGGCACGCCCGCCTCGCGAAAAATCTTCATCAATACATAGGCCGAATAGATTTGTGCATTTGAAGGTTTCCAGACTACCACATTCCCCATCATCGCACAACTGGAAGGGAGATTGCCGGCTATAGCAGTAAAGTTGAAGGGAGTAAGAGCATAAATAAATCCTTCCAGTGGTCTCCATTCCGACCGATTCCAGATACCCGGTGAGCTATGTGGCTGCATCGAATAAATCTCAGTCATAAACTGAACATTAAAGCGCAGAAAGTCAATGATTTCGCAGGCTGAATCTATCTCTGCTTGGTAGGCATTTTTAGATTGGCCAAGCATAGTAGCGGCATTCAATTCCGCCCGATAAGGACCAGCGATTAACTCAGCTGCTTTAAGGAAGATAGAAGCTCGGTGTTCCCAGTTCATCTCGGTCCAAGCATCTCTGGCAGATAGTGCTGCGTTAATTGCCTGCGTTACATGTGCTTTTTCACTTTTGTAATAATAGCCCAACAGATGTTTTCGGTCGTGAGGCGGATTTAAAGCAGTTTTTTTCTTAGTCCTAACCTCTTGACCGCCAATGAACATGGGAATGTCACGCACTTCGGCCCGCATTTTTTCTATCATGCTTTTCAACTCGGTCCTTTCCGCTGAGCCGGGTGCATAAGATTTGATGGGTTCATTATATGCAGTTGGAACTTTAAAAAATCCTGTTGCCATAGTCTTGAGTTTATTTAGTTCCCACTGAAAAATATCTTGAAAATATCATTGCCCAAAGCAAATATCATCAAGCCAAAGATAATTACCATACCCACCACCTGAGCGCGTTCCAGAAATTTTTCATTTGGAGCTTTGCCTGTGACTATTTCATATAAGGTGAATAAAGCATGGCCACCATCCAAAGCAGGGATAGGAAGCAAATTCACGAATGCAAGTGCCAAAGAAAGGAAGGCTGTCAGATTCCAGAACCTATGCCAGTCCCAAGTAGGAGAGAACTGCTTACCGATGGTAAAGAAACTACCCAACTCCTTATAACCTTTCAGTTCCGGATCGAAGACAATTCTGAATTGTTTAATGTAGCCGACGAGCGTTTTATATGTTTTATGCGCTCCTGCAGGAAAGGACGCTAATAAGCCATAGCTCTTATCTACGCTAGGGAAATATTTGTCACTTAACGAAGAAAATCCCAGGATAGCCGTATCTGGTATATGAATATTAAAACGAAGTGTATCTTTTCCTCTCAAAGCAAGAATATCAATTGTCGTATTTCGGTAGGCCGGTAGATTTCTTCTTACCTCATGGAAATATTGAATTGGAATTGTGTCCAATTGTATAATTCGATCTCCCACCTTTGCTCCCGCCTTTTCAAGTGGCTTTCCGGGTATTAAAGTTTCTATAGAACAGGGAAAAATAGGCTCCACAAACGGGGTGGCTTTATTGGCCATTATTTCCTTGTAAATACTTTTCGGTACAGCAATCGTTTTGGGTTCGCCATTTCTTTCAATCTCCAATGTAGTGGCGTTGTTCAGCAACATATCTATACTGATACCAGCATAGTTCATGAATTTTTGTCCCCCATTGTATGAGATAATCCGATCCCCATCTTCCAAGCCAATCTTGCGCGCAGTGGAGTCAGCCGCATATCCATATTTGGCATTTTCAGCCGGCAGATAACTTTCACCCCACCAGTACAGCATTTGGGAATAAATGAAAAAGGCCAACAACACATTAACGATAATCCCTCCCAACATGATAATTAAACGTTGCCAAGCCTTCTTACTTCTGAATTCATCGGGTTTAGGTTCCGATTTCAGAAATTCTTCATCCATACTTTCGTCAATCATACCGGCAATTTTGACATAGCCGCCTAAGGGAAACCAACCTAGTCCGTATTCTGTATCGCCTATTTTCTTTTTGAACAAAGCAAAATTGAGCACACTTGGAAAGGGAAAGAGAAAATCAAAAAACAAGTAAAATTTCTCCACCCGTGTTTTGAACATACGAGCGGTGATGTAATGACCAAATTCATGGAGTACAACTAAGATAGAAAGGCTAAGCAAGAACTGGGCAACGCGAATGAATGTCTCCATTAAAATTTTATTGAGCGGCAAATGTATCAAAAAACGGGTCTGCTACAGGGGAACACAACAGAGCATCAGCCGATAGAAAAATTTATCTTTCTTTGTCGCTTCACGTCTATTCCATTTATTATGTACGATCTCATTAAAGAATTTCCTTCCCAGTTGTTGCGCGCTGTGGAAATCGGCGAGCAAGCTAAGTTCAAGAACAAGGCCAAAGCTGAAATAAAAAACATTGTGGTTTGCGGACTAGGCGCTTCGGGCTTTGGCGGTAATTTGCTTTCTGAATTATTCCGTGGGGAATTAAAAATCCCGGTCATCGTCAATAAAAGCTACTTTCTTCCTGCTTTTGTAGACGAATCTACCCTGCTGATCCTTTCTTCTTATTCCGGGAATACAGAAGAGACAATTTCCTGTGCCAACGATGCCGCTAAAAAGGGGATGAGCGCAGTATGTATTACTTCAGGCGGCACCTTGGCGACTATTGCAGATAAGCAAAACTGGAATTTGATAAAGATCCCCGCTGGTTTCCCTCCACGCTCTGCGCTGGGTTATTCAACCGTACAATTATTTTTTGTTTTAAAGCATTTTGGGCTCATCGGAGACGAGTTTAAAAAGTCTATCCTTCGTACCGCATCTTTTCTGGAGATGGAACAGAACAAGATTATGGCTGATGCCGAATTCTTAGCCGGTAAACTGTTGAACAAAATTTTAATTCTCTACACGGAGGATAAATATGAAAGTACCGCTCTGCGCCTAAAGCAGCAAATTAATGAGAATTCGAAGATGCACTGCTGGTATAATGTAGTTCCAGAAATGAATCACAATGAGTTGGTGGGCTGGCGTGAACCAATTAACAATATTGCAGTTATTATTCTTCGCTCCTTAGATGAATACCACCGCAATACTGCCCGAATTCTTTTCAAGAAAGATGTGGTGTTGAAAGTTTCTGAAAACGTGTATGAAATTAATGCAAAAGGAAGTGACACCTTTGAAAAGCACTTCTATCTTGTTCATATTGGCGACTGGCTTTCTTACCATCTAGCCATGCTGCAAGGTTATGACCCCATAGAGATTGATGTGCTCGTGAGCCTCAAGTCGCACATGAGTTCCATTCAATAAATATTCACGATAGTCTTAAGGACTTTCGTAGCCTCCAAAAAATGAAAAAGAAATCCTACAAAACGATGAATTGCTGACCGGTGCTGCGGACCAAGGTGAAGATCTGGTTGAGCAAATAAAGTTAACAGTGGACAAGGGGCAGACTCCGATAAGAATTGATAAATTCTTACACGCCTTTCTAGGGCACAACATTAGCCGCACCAAAATTCAAGATGCTGCCGATGTGGGAAACATACTTGTCAATAAAGTCCCGGCCAAGTGCAGCTACAAAATTCAACCAGGCGATGAAATTCTACTCATCATGCCCAAACATGAAGAGAACTTTGATCTGGTTGCAGAAGACATTCCCATTGATATTGTTTATGAAGACGATGATGTATTGGTCATCAATAAAGCCCCCGAAATGGTGGTGCATCCCGGTTTGGGTAATTATCGCGGCACCTTGGTGAATGCTGTTTTGGGATATTTGAAAGCGTCACAATTTGCTAAAGAAGATTTCCGTCCCGGTTTGGTTCACCGGTTGGATAAAGGCACCAGTGGATTGATTGTAGTAGCCAAAACAGAATTTGCGCTAAATCATCTCGCCAAGCAATTTTTCAAACGCACCACTAAGCGCAAGTACTTGGCTTTGGTATGGGGTGATGTGGCCGATGAAGAAGGGAGAATCGAAGTAAACATTGGGCGCGACACCCGCGAACGAATGCAGATGGAAGCCTACCCGGAAGGCGACAAAGGCAAACATGCTATTACGCATTATAAAGTGTTAGAGCGGCTGCATTATGTAACTCTGGTGGAATGTAGACTAGAAACCGGACGAACACACCAGGATCCGCGTACACATGAAATATATCGGACACACGCTTTTTAATGATGCCCGATATGGCGGCAACAAAATTCTTAAAGGAACAATCTATTCCAAATACAAACAGTTTGTAGAAAATTGTTTCCAACTTATGCCTCGCCAGGCGCTCCATGCCGCTACACTCGGTTTTGTTCATCCCACTTCCGGCGAAGAGTTATTCTTTGAATCTCCCCTGCCCGAAGAATTTCAGCAAGTGCTGGAAAAATGGAGGAAGTATTGGACGAATCCCAATGCGGAGGTAGTATAGCGCGTTTAATAGAGATTCAATTGCAATATTTCTTGTCGTATATAAAGTAGTATGGTGCAAGCCTAAAGCCTTCTAGTTCACCCACTCCACTTCTCCCTTTTCGTTTCTTCTGATTTTGGAAGAATCTAAAAGATAATCAATCGCCTCCTTAAATTCTTCTGAACGCAACTTTGTCTTTTGCTGGAGTAGCGATAATACCTGAGGTATTTGTTTTAACTCTTGCTCAATCTTCAACACATTGGCGGAAAATTCAGGAACCGACAATTTGCTTTTCTTTTTCGCCACACACACATCGCAAATACCGCAGTCGCTCGTAGTTGTTTCCCCGAAATAGGCCACTAGTTGTCGACTGCGGCACAGTTTCTTGTTGGTAATATATTGCAGAATGGAGCGTAGCTTTTCATCATAAATAGCTTTTCGTTTTTTAATGAAGTCACGATCCAGCAGTAAGTTTTCTTTTTTCACCCTCGGTCGAAGCAAAATGATTTGCGGTGTGTTCCGGCGAGTCTGGTATTGGAAAATATTAAACCGGCTTAGTGTCTCCAACTGATGTACTACCTCTTCAACGTCTAATTTCATTCTACGGGCAACGGCTTCTTCTGCTATCGTCACAAAATCTTCAAATACTCCTGGCGAACTACGTAATATGAACTTCACCATCGGCTCCAACTTTTTGTTTTCTGCCTGAAATTTGAACAGAACATCCTTAGTGGCAACAACCTTTATCCGGGATGAATCATAAACACCCTCTGTCATGTAGAGCAGTTCCTGTTGTTCCAGAATTTTGAGGGAAGTAAGCACTAGGTGAGTTGGTTGATTCAACTGCTTCGTGAAATCTATGATATCAAAACCATAAGTCTCATTCAAGCCGCTGTTGTATGCAATCCGGAAATAGGAGCAAAGCGATTCATAAATATCTTTGATGAAATCAATCGGTGGGTAGCCTTCTTTGATCTTCCTTTCCAGTTGAAATAAATCACTTTCATCATACAGTAAAACAGCGTAAGATTTTATTCTATCTCTTCCCGCGCGTCCGGCTTCTTGGAAATAAGCTTCAACCGTATCGGGAATATCTGCGTGAATCACCAAACGAACATCTGCCTTGTCAATACCCATTCCAAAAGCGTTTGTGCAGCAGATGACGCGGGTTTTATCTTTAGTCCAGTTATCCTGTTTCAGTGAGCGCTGGTTGGGTTCCAAACCGGCATGATAAAAATCGGCTTTGATTTTATGTTTGTTCAAATAGTCAGAAAGTTCTTTGGTTTTGCGGCGACTACGCACGTACACAATAGCCGTACCCTTCACCTTCTGCAATACATCCAACAGCGCCAATTCTTTGTTGCTGTCTGTTTTGCGCACTACGTAACTCAGATTGGGCCGCACAAAACTTTCGAGAAATACATTCTTTTTTCTGAAATGCAGATGCTCCTGAATATCATCTACAATGCCCGGGGTGGCGGTGGCAGTCAAAGCAATGACCGGTATATTGTTCAGTTGGTCGCGCACCTCTGCAATCTTCAAATATGGGGGACGAAAATCATAACCCCACTGTGAAATGCAATGTGCCTCATCCACCACAAGCAGCGAAATCTTCATCTTCTCCATGCGCACCCTGAAATCTTCAGTAGCTAAGCGCTCCGGCGAGATGTATAGAAACTTATAATCTCCATAAATGCAATTGTCGAGCAGCGTATCAATTTGTCGGTGCGACAACCCGGTATAAATAGCCAAAGCCTTAATGCCTTTCTTGTTGAGTTGATAGACCTGATCTTTCATCAGGGCAATCAAGGGAGAAATGACCAGACAAATCCCCTCTTTAAGCAAAGCCGGCACCTGAAAGCATACGGATTTTCCGCCACCGGTGGGTAGTAGCGCCAAAGTATCTCTTCCTTCCAACACCGAACGGATGATTGCTTCCTGCCCCGGACGAAAGGAATCGAAGCCCCAATATTGTTTCAGTATGCGGTGAATGTCCTGCACGTTATAAAGTAGAATGGAAATGGATGGTAATGATAAATTAATCCAAAATATCCTTGATACCGTCCAAGATTTTAATGAACTGATTATACATTCTTCGATCGGTGATCTTAGAACTGTTTTTAGGGTAATGATTGTTTGAGATGGCACTTCATTTTCTTCAATTGTGACTATTTCATCAATAGCCACCAAAGTCCTTCTTTTGTCTGGCGAAATGGTTTCGATAAAGCGCGGTTTCAAGTCTGACATAATTAAAGCATGAGTTGATTGAATAGTGATTCTCTTGATTGATATTAAATTTGTGCAGCGAAGTTAAAATCGTACACCAAATAGCTGACAAGTAATTTAAACTCTAAATCATGAACCACTGGCTGATTAAATCTGATCCCGAAACCTATTCGTTTGAGCGCATGAAAAAGGAAAAGAAAACATTCTGGGATGGCGTGCGAAACTATGCAGCTCGCAATCATTTGAAGGCGATGAAGAAGGGTGACCTCTGCTTTTTTTATGAGAGCATGAATGGTTTGCCCTCCGTTGTTGGAATAGTGAAGGTGGCGAAAGAATACTATCAGGACCCGACTACAGAGGATAGCTGGGTATATGTAGATATGGAGTATGTGGAAGACATGAAACGACCGGTGACTTTGGCAGAAGTGAAGGCCAATAAGAAGCTGAGCCAGATGGCTTTGGTGCGTATCAGCCGGCTGAGTGTTCAACCGGTGAGCAAAGAGGAGTGGAATGAGATTTTAAAAATGAGCGTGAAATAGCTGCTCGGTGAAGCACGAGGTATTTATATGACGACAAGAAAAAAACCTCTGGAGCGTTTGCGCAACACTATAGCCAACATGATGTCGGCTGAGGATGTGGTGGAGAAGAAGGCGCAAAAGAGTCCGAAGCAACAGTCGCATGACGAGGAGATACAAAATGCCATCTTGGTTCTGGCTTCGGCGGTGATTCGTTGTGATAGAAATTATACTTCTGAAACAGAAACTCAGTTGCAGAAGTTTCTCGGCGAGCAGTTTGGTGAGCAGGGGGTGCAACAAAGAATGAAACAGGTCCATTCTCATCTGCAAGCGGGCACCGAACCATTCATCAAGATAGCTTGCAAGCAATTGAAGATGCTGACCACCGATGAATCGCTTTTGTCTATTGTTCAGTTCCTATTCAATGTGGCGGGCGCGGACGATTTTGTGAATGCAAAAGAAACGCGGTGTTTACAACGGATAGCGACCTATCTGGGTGTGGACGAAAAGGGCTTTGCAGCAATCAAACAGCAGTTTATCCATCATCATAATCCTTATAGTATTCTGGGAATTGATGAAACCGCCAATTGGGAAACGGTGCGGCGCGCCTATCGCAAGATGATTTTGCAAACGCACCCCGATAAAAATGCCGCCCGCACCACAGATGCTGAGGCTCATGCTAAATTCCGCGAGGTGCAACATGCTTTTGAATTGATTCGGAAGGAAAGGGGGAGGGAGAAGGAATGAGGCTCTGGCTGGTAATAAAACGAAAATCTCTAAGCCCGTGCTGAGAAAGTAGCCGAACAGACAAAATGGCAGCTTACAAGCAAGGTATGACATCTTACAGTCGTGGGATGGCATCTACCAAGGTTGGGAGGGGTGTAGCGAAATTAGGATTGCCATTCATGCAACTGATCACGTCGCGGCTGGTATATAACTGCTGCGCTACCGATTAGGACCGGTTGCGTACCGAAGATGCCATAGTAAACGAGCCGGTTAGAAAAAGGTCACACGAAATACGAAAAATATTTTCAGAACCGGTACCGGTCAGCAATATTCCACTGGTTTGTATTATATGTATAATCGGAACAGGTACCGGAGCCGGATGGAGTGAAAAAATATCCTACCCTGTAGTTCATACAAGAAAAAAAGGAGCTACTTTTCTTAGAAAAGGAGCTACATCACAAAGAAAAGTATCTACTATTCGAAAAAAAGGAGCTACTTTTCTAAGAAAAGGACATACTTTACAAAGAAAGGAGCTACTTCTGCAAGAAAAGGAGGTACTCTACAAAGAAAAGGAGCCACTTCACGAAGAAAAGTATCTACCATAGAAAGAAAAGGAGCTACCCCACGAAGAAAAGTATCTACCATAGAAAGAAAAGGAGCTACTTCAAAATGAAAAGTAGCACATGCATAAAGAATAGGAGGCTTGTTTTCGATTAGGTTTTCTTCATAACCTTTGGGATGGGGTAAGGTTGTTGCTGAAGTTCTAATAATTATTCCTCCGTAGGTCGTTGTTTCCTGAATAGGATTCAAGCCGGGTATTTTTGTTCGGATAGGCTGTAGGCGTTCAATATTTCGAACCCTTATAGAAAAAAGGCTTTCTTTCTAAAATTGCTTCACTTGTTACATTTGCAGTATGACTAGAGAATTTGTAGTGATGATAGAGAAGTTTCTGACCAAGAGGAAATTTAGAAACTATCGGTTTCCGAGAACCCTTTATTTCGTTCCAAACCCCGAATGGTCAGCAATGGAGAGTAGCAGCAAAACTAAATTGGAACCAGACACAATAGCTGTGTTTTTAGCCTATAAGGACGGTAAAACCACGATAAATATGGGAGAAGATGTCATATTTTTGGTGGATAGCATTTCCGTTCCACTTACGGATGGTGAGTTTGTTTTGAAAGTGTCGGACGGCGTCGGCGAACTCATTAATTTAAAGGAAATAGTTTAATCTCCCCATCCCCGCCTTATTGATTTCGCCAACTTGTGGGTATTGAATCCAGATTTCTGCGTTAAATGTTGAAAATTTGATGCCGCAATACTTTGTAAGGGGGGTGTCGAAAGAGTATATTTGGGCGCTTAAAAAAACGGCTAATAGCTAAAACCAAAAAATGAGTGACGATTTAACACCAGACAACCCCAATGAGGGGGCAGACCAGAATCTGCGCAATCAACCCCGGATAATACCTATTAATATAGAAGAGGAAATGAAAACCGCCTACATTGATTATTCAATGTCGGTGATTGTTTCTCGCGCTATCCCCGATGTGCGTGATGGGCTGAAGCCGGTGCATCGCCGGGTTTTGTTCGCCATGAACGAACTGGGTCTCAGTCCGGGCAAACCTTATAAAAAGTCGGCGAGAATAGTGGGAGAGGTGCTAGGTAAGTATCACCCCCACGGCGATAGTTCGGTTTATGATGCGATGGTTCGTATGGCTCAAGATTGGAGTCTTCGATATCCTTTAGTGGATGGACAGGGTAACTTCGGAAGTATAGATAATGACCCACCAGCGGCCATGCGTTATACAGAGGCCAGATTGCGCCGGGTGGCAGAAGACATTTTGACCGATATTGAAAAAGATACGGTGGACATGCGTCTGAACTTTGATGATAGTTTGGAAGAGCCTACTGTTCTGCCTTCAAAAATCCCTACTCTTTTGGTGAATGGCGCTTCGGGCATTGCCGTAGGTATGGCAACAAATATGTTGCCGCACAACATGACGGAAGTGGTGGAAGGTGTCATTAAATATATAGACGACAAAGATGTTACGATTGACGAACTGATGACGGTAGTGAAAGCTCCTGACTTCCCAACCGGTGGAACCATATATGGATACGACGGTGTGCGGCAGGCTTTTATGACCGGAAGAGGACGAGTAGTTCTTCGCGGAAAAGCTGAGATTGAAACACAGGATAACGGGAGAGAACAGATCATCATTACCGAAGTTCCTTACCAAGTAGTGAAAAGCGATTTAGTAAAAAAGATTGCTGAATTGGCAGATGAGAAGAAGATAGAAGGTATCAGCGAGGTTCGCGATGAATCAGACCGAAACGGTATCCGGGTGGTGATTGAATTGAAGCGCGACGCTATTTCCAATGTAGTCTTGAACCAGTTGTTTGCATTGACCTCTCTTCAAACATCTTTTGGTGTTAATAATGTGGCCCTAGTGCATGGCCGCCCTATGTTGCTCAATCTCAGGGATATGATTAAGCACTTTGTGGAGTTTCGCCATGAGGTGGTCATAAGAAGAGCTAAGTGGGAACTGAAGAAAGCCGAAGAGCGTGCCCATATATTAGAAGGGCTTTTGATTGCCCTCAATAATATAGACGCAGTAATCAAGTTGATTCGCGCCTCCAACGACCGCGATATTGCCAGAGAAGGTTTGATGAGCGAGTTCCATTTGTCTGAAATTCAGGCAAAAGCCATCCTCGAAATGCGTTTACAGACCCTTACTGGTCTGGAAAGAGGCAAGATTGAAGCCGAACATAAGGAATTGATGGAGAAAATAGATTGGCTGAACCGCGTTTTGAACGAAGAGCCTTTGCGGATGCAGATTATCAAGGATGAGATGATTGAGGTGAAGGAGAAGTATGGTGATGTGCGCCGAACAAATATTGAATATGCCGCCGGTGATTTCAATATGGAAGATTTGATTGCCAACGACGAAGTGGTTGTAACTATTTCTCACTTAGGCTACATAAAGCGCACTCTCTCAAGCGAATACAAGACCCAGAACAGGGGAGGACGAGGTAGCAAAGGTAGCGCCACCCGCGATGAAGACTTCATCGAACACCTCTTCTTGGCCACCAACCACAACTACATTCTTTTCTTCACAGAACTTGGCCGATGTTTCTGGCTAAAGGTTTATGAAATCCCTGAAGGGGAGAAGTCGAGTAAAGGAAGAGCCATCCAAAACCTGATCAGTATCCCGAAGGAGGATAGGATTATGGCCTACATCCCGGTTCAAAACCTAAAAGAAGACGAATATCTGGATAGTAATTTCGTGATTTTCTGTACCAAGAAAGGAACCATCAAAAAGACCACTTTAAAAGCCTATTCCAACGTTCGGGCAGGAGGGGTTATCGCCATAGATATAAGAGAAGGAGATGAACTAGTACAGGTATCTCTTACTTCAGGTAACAGCGAGATAGTCATTGCGACAAAGGCTGGTAAGGCCATTCGCTTTAACAATGAAACAGTTCGTTCAGTAGGTAGAAACTCAGTCGGAGTTCGGGGTGTTACCTTAGCAAATGAAAAGGATGAGGTGATTGGAATGATTACTGTTCATCCAGAAAACAAGGCAGAAACTATCATGGTTTTGTCGGCCAAAGGATATGGCAAACGAAGCGATATTGAAGATTACCGGATCACTAACCGAGGTGGAAAGGGTGTAAAAACCATCAGCGTAACCGATAAGACGGGAAGTCTGATTGCCATTCTCAACGTAACCGACGATGACCACGTAATGGTGATTAACAAATCGGGAGTTGCAATACGTATCGCTGTGGACAAACTACGAGTGATGGGTCGTGCTACCCAAGGAGTCCGCATCATTAAACTGGATGCTAAAGATGCCATAGCGGCGGTAGCCAAGATAGAAAACGGCAAATTGAGTTATAACCCGGAAGAAGATGGTGATTTAGGAGCTACCGAAGAAACGGGAAACACCGAAGGACCAACTACTTAAATCTTAAACATTTAAACCATTAATATGAAAAAACCGATTGTTTTATTCATCTTTTCCCTTGTTTTGACCCTTGTTCATGCTCAAGAAGGCAACAACATCTGTGTCTGGAACGCAATGAACAACTATAATACTGGGGGAGGACCCGAAGAGTTGGAAACTGCCATCAAATGTTCAGACGAAGCCTCAGTCCATGAGGGGACTTCACTAAAGTCTAAAACCTGGCTTTACAGGGGGCAGCTATTCACTACAATTTCGACCGATAAAGTACTTAAAACAAAGTACCCAACTGCCTTGCTTGAAGCGGTTAAAGCATTCAAGAAGATATACGATCTCGCCGAGCCAAAGTTCCGCGATTGGGAAGATGCCTTTAAATATATGATACCACTAGCACCAACACGTTCAATGCTGGAGTAGATGCTTTTCAAGCCAAGAACTATGCCGATGCTTATAAGTTCTTCTATGCTATTAAAGACATTAACATGGTCATGGAAGCAAAAGGGAAAACCCCAAACATAGATTTGGCTACTGCGCTAAAGAACGCTGCTATTAGTGCTGAAAATGCAGGCAACAATGAAGCAGCACTTCAGGTTTATAAAGAGTGGATCGCTATTGCACCAGAGGCATCTGCGTATAGAAGCTATGCAATCTTGCTTAAAAATAGCTCCAAAACAGAGGAGGCCAAGAAGGTGGTTGATGAGGCATTGATCAAATATCCAAATGATGCCAACCTCTTGGTTGAGAAGATAAATTTCTTTCTGGAAGGCGCTCAATACGCTGAAGCGCTCACTTTTGTCAATAATTTGTTGCAGGTGGAGCCAAATAACGACGGTGCTCTATTTATTAAAGGTCTGGCTTATGATAAGTTAGGTAAGGAAGATTCAGTTATCTATTATTATGAAAAGGCTGCCGCCGCTAATCCTAAAAATGTGAAGCCCCTGAACAATCTGGGCGCTATATATGTCAATAAGGCAAATGCTATGGTTGATGCAATGAACAAATTAGGCAACAGCACAGATGACACCAAAAAGTATGAGGAATATAAAAAGCAACGCCGCGAGTTATATCTTAAAGCAAAGCCGTACCTTGAAAGAGCAAAAATAATCGCTCCTGAAGATGAACAGATTTCAAGGATTCTTAAACAGATAGAACTTTACACGAAGGACTAAGAGAAGTTAGAAAGGGACGGGTGCTCAATTGGGTACCCGTTCTTTTTACTATTATACTTTACATAATGTTAATTATAATACAGAAGCATTTGAATCCGATACTGTATAGGCTCTTTGTCTGTATAGAACTGTCAACTCTAAAAATATCTTAAGCATTTATCTCCGGCAATTCTGTTTATAGGTTACTCTATGCGCTTTTATTTCACAGAACACTACCAGTTCCAAACCAGATAGAAATAAAAAAAGGGCGTTCCCGGTATCTGGGAACGCCCTTAAAAAGAAACTCGATTTTAGTCTATGCAAATAGCATCTACAATCTCGCTGTATTCGCCAAAGCCCAAATTATTCCAAGCTCGGATACGGAAAAAGTAACGCAGTCCAGGCTGAATTAAAATAAACTCATCATCCATCAAATAGCCATTGAGTTTATAATTCAGCACCCCTGCAAGGTCTATTACCTTCCATTTACCAGTCGGCTCTGTTTTGATTTCAATCCAATAAACCTTGGCGCCTTTGACTTTACCCCACTCCAGCAATATCTCGATGGTTTCGAGTGACTCCACCGTCTTGATTACCACTTTAGTGCAAGGCTGGGTAGTGCCAGCAACTTTACGGGTTTTAAAGCCTGCGCTCTCAATCTTAATCCGGTCTCCGCCGCTTTGCTTCTGGATATCATATCCCAAAAGAGTAATCATCGCCAGTATTTCCCGGATGACTTCGTCGCGCTGAAGGATTAAATCATGATCGCCACTGGCCGCTGCTGAAATCAGGGCCTCTAACTGGTCGGCTTTAAGCAATAGATCTGCCAAGGTGGGGTCAACCGAAGGAAAGTAAGCATTGCCGGTCAGTTTCATAATATGCATTCGGATTCTGGCCAGCACCTTTTCTGGTGTGCTCAGCTCTTGGAAAGCAAAAGTGATAGTGACCAACATCATCAAAGGGTTGGCTAATAATTGCGCCCTCCTGACTTTGTTTCTATTCCGGTTTACCCGGTTTTGATTATGCACTCTGCTCATTTTTTTCGAGTGCTTTTTAACTGTTTTCATAAAACATAGATTTAGAAATGTTAAAAATAAATGCCATCGAAGGTTGTTGTGACGAGGTGCCTTTATCCTTCCCTGCTATTTTCAGGCGAAGAGCCATTAACCCGTCCCGGCTGATTTCATATTTCGGAAACGTCCGGAATTTTTATCTGCTACTCTGCTTCATGCGTTCTATTTTTTTTGTTTCTATTCCGCAAAATGCGGCTTGTTTAAATGATAAACGTAAACACCATTTCTTTTATTGCATCCGCTCTGAAATTCTATTGTCATTTTTCCCGAGCTAAAAAAAACCGTTAAAACGGTTTCGCAACGGGTTGGCATTACCCAAGTTCGGCGGGGTGTGGGGTTCTGCCGCGCCCGGGATTTATTGCTCAAAACACCGTTAAAACGGTTTCGCAACGGGTTGACATTTTATTACCCACGGATAAATCCGCAGGCGGGCGCGGTTTTAACCGTGGACTATCGTATAGATGAGTTCGGATTAATGGATTTATCCATTTCCCTCTTTCTGGAGAGAGGAAAAATCAATTACACCCAAGAAAAAATCATTTTGATGATTGGGGAAATCTATTCTAGGCTTGGAATAATTTTTTTCATGATTGAAAAAATCAAAACCATACAAGAAAAAATCTTCTTCATGATTCAAGAAATCTTTTCCACTCTTAGAAATATCTATTTGATGCCTGAAAAAATATAATCCAAGCGTGTAAAAATCTTTTTCACGGTCGAGAAAATATTATTTACTCGTAGAAAAATCAAAATCAGGTATAAATCTGTTCGCTATTGATAATAGGTAATTACTCCAATTGCCATTTTCAATGACTCTTATTCGGGAATGGTGGAATGGCCGGAATTTTAGGAGGATTTGATTTCAGTTCCTTTAACAATTCGTCAATAGCCCGGTTAAGTTGATCGTCGGTTCCGGCGTATTCATGGGCCGGATCGTTATCTACAATAATGTCCGGATCTACACCATATCCCTCTATGACAAATTCATTCTCTTTATAGGATGTAAATTCAGGCTTGGTCATCGAGGCACCGTCCACAAAAGGAAGTGAGCCGCGAATGCCAACTATACCGCCCCAGGTGCGCTTGCCGATTACTTTGCCCAACTTGTATGTTTTGAAACGGTAAGGGAAAATATCTCCATCAGAGGCAGAGTACTCGTTCACCAAACAAACCTTGGGTCCGAGGTGCATTTCGGGGTTAGGACTGCCTTCTGTGGTGTTGCGAGTCATATTAAAATAGACTAGTTGCTTGGCCAATCTGTCTGCTATAAGCGGCGAAACAAATCCACCACCGTTGCCCCGGTCGTCAATGATGAGCGCTTCTCTTCTGATTTGCGGATAGAAATGCTTCATAAATTCATTCAAACCATCTACTCCCATATTGGGAATGTGCAGATAACCGATCTTTCCACCACTGACGGAATCTACAAAGCGGATATTATGCTGCACCCAGTTATAGTAATAAAGATTTTTTTCATCACCAGTTGGAATCACAATTACTTTACGCGCACCATCTGGTGATGCTTTGCTGTTCACCATCATTTCTACCTGTTTGTCGGCAGTGTTTATAAGCAAAGAATATATGTCATTGGTGGTGGTCACCGAAATGCCATTGATACTGATGATGTAATCACCCGTTTTGATATTCACTCCCACTTCGGTCAAAGGAGATCGGGTGGACGCATCATAATTGGCGCCTTCTAAGATTTTATCAATTCGGAAGTAGCCATTAGAAGAACGGGAAAGCGAGGCACCAAGCAGGCCCACTTTGATTCGTTCGGCCTTCGGCATATCGCCACCGTTCACATAGGCATGGCCAACATTGAGTTCGCCAAGCATTTCGCCAATCAGATAGCCCAAGTCGGCACGGTGATTCACATAAGGAAGCAAAGCAGCATATTTATCGTGCATAGCTTTCCAGTTCACCCCGTGCATGTTCGGATCATAGAAAAAGTCGCGCATCTGCCTCCAACTTTCATTGAAAATCTGGCTCCACTCCTCGCGCTTGTTCACCGTTGTCTTCATTTCGGAGAGATTGACCGCGTCTTTCAATTCAAATTTGGCGGATGGAACATCCATCACATAATAAGAATTGGCTTTCTTAATAAGAATCTTCTTTCGGTTGGCGCTGATTTCAAAACCATTTGCCTCACCCAGAACAGTTTCTTTCTTATCTTTCAAATCAAACAAGCAAAGATTGGCTTTGCCCTGTCCTTGCACACTTTTCATATAATAAACCTTCCCTTCTAAGGCTGTAACACCATAATAGCTGGCGGCATCTACATTCAGGGCTAGCAGACGAGAAATGATGTTATCGGCATCTACTTTTACCAGTTTAAGAGAATCAGATTTTTCTCCTTTGCCTTTGTTTGCTGTTTTGGAAGAGTCCTTAGTATCGGCGGTGTCTTTACCAACTGCAACCTCATCGTTCACCGGGGCAAAGGGATTCGCTGTTTCTTTGGAAAGAGGAATGAGATAGACTTTCGACATATTCAAATAGGCAATCTCAAAATCGGTATTAGAAAAGGTCGGATTAAAATCGCGATTAGAAACTAAGTATAGGTATTTGCCGTCAGCACTAAAAGTTCCGTTGCCGGAATCATACCAACCATCGGTGACAGGTATCTTCTTTCCGTCGCCGAGATTATAGATATAAATAATGCCTTTGGAATCTCTTTCGGGACGAGAGTAAACCACCCAACGACTATCAGGACTCCAGTCATAATCATTAAACTCCCAAACACCAGAATGATCAATCTCTGTAATTTTCTTAGTAGCTACCTCCACATACTGCAGACGCATCTTTTTATCTGCCCACATAATTTTCTTACTGTCCGGACTCCAAGAGATGGCATATTTATATACATCCCCGTTGTTCGTCAGGCGAACAGGTTGGCTTTGACCATCGGGAACCTGAATATAAATTTCATCCTCACCAGACTGATCGCTGATATACGCCACATGCTTTCCATTAGGAGACCATATAGCGTTGCGCTCGTGCGAACCACTGCTACGGGAAAGATTGCGGGTGAGGCCTTTTTCTGCCGGAACCGTAAATACTTCTCCGCGAGCTACAAATACCATCCGGTTGCCATCAGAACCCAGAGAAGCAGACTCAATATTCTTTGAAGCATCTACCAACTCTGAACGGCTGTAGATTTCGTCTGATTTTATTTGCACCGGTATTGGGGAAACCTTTTCCGAAGGCAAATCCATCACGAATAGTTGTCCGCCCTTTTCAAAAACAATGGCCTGGTTGCCTAAAGAAGGAAACTTGATGTCGAAATCAGTATAGTTCGTCACCTTTTTTACCTGCTTGCTGGCAAGGTCGTAACAGAAAAGATTCATCGTTCTGTCGCGGTCAGACAGAAAATAGATTTTGCCTTCAAACCACATGGGCTGAATATCCTGAGCGGGATTGTTAGTGATGTTCTCTACCTTCTTAGTGTCGAAATCATAGATCCATATATCATCGGCCATTCCGCCTTTATAATACTTCCAAGTGCGGAACTCACGGAAAATACGGTTATAAGCCAGTTTCTTTTTATCTGGAGAATAGGAACAAAAACCGCCAGCAGGCAGAGGCAACTCTTCACTCAAACCTCCATTTACATTGGCTACAAACAACTGGCCGGTGAAATCGTTGAACGATTGCTTGCGGCTGCGGTAAACAATATGCTCGTTATCGCGCCAAGCCATCACAATGTTGTTAGGCCCCATACGATCCGAAACATCATCTCGGCCCAAGGTGGCAGTATAGGTCAGCCTTTTAGGAACACCCCCTTCGGCAGGAATAAGACAAACTTCTGTATTTCCGTCATATTGGCCCGTGAAAGCTACGTTCTTTCCATCAGGTGAGAATTTAGAAAAGACATTATAACCTATGTTGGAAGTCAACTTGCGGGCAATGCCACCACTTTTATCCACTGAATATAAATCACCGGCGTAAGTAAAGACCACCAGGTTATCATGAATGGTTGGGAAACGCATCATTTTGGCTTCCTGAGCTTGGCTAAAGGCAGCAATAAATAATGCCGCGAGGAGTAAAATCTGTTTTTTCATGGCGCCAAAAGTAATTAGCTCCGCGAATCATCCTAAAATCAAAAAGTTAAGAGTTTCATAAAAAAGGAATTTGCGATACTTTCCAACTTGGTTCCCAAATGTTCAGAAAACAATCCACTTAAGACCAAAGCGTGAATATCTGGCTTGAATGACAAAATAATTGTTTACTTTTGTACTATTAGAAACCAAATATAAAAACTATGAAAAAGATAATTTTTACTCTTCTTTCTGTGGGTCTGTTCTTTGCCAATGCCGATGCGCAGTATTGTGGCAACTCCGGTGCGAGTGTCTGTGACTCAGTGGTGTTGACTTTACCCGGGTTCAGCCCTTCTAGGGACAGTTTGCCGCCGTTAGTTAACGGCTTAGATTCCCCGACCATTCTCTATTTTAAAAATTATGACAAAGTTGCCAACGGAGCTATCACGGTCAGCAGTCTTCGTATTGATACCATTGATAATCTTCCTTCGGGGGTATGTTGGTCTTCCAACTTATCTAACAACACATTTGCCAATCAGCAGAATGGATGTATCAAGTTATCAGGGATTGCATGCGCCCCTCCGGGACAGTATAAACTTAGAATTATCATCACCTTAAATGGCGCATTGACTGTGGATGCAGAAAGTCAAGGTCTAAAATATTTTCTTCGGGTGAAGAATGACGGAGATGCCGACATTGCAGTAGATACGCTTCAAGGAGCTTTCTTTGCTTATGGTGGAGGGCCTACCGGTTGCAATACGGCTATCAACGAACCAACGAGCTCTATCACCACTCTTCGTGTAACTCCCAATCCAATGAACACCAAAACGCAGGTCAACTTTTTTTCAGTTAAATCAGGCGTGATGACTGAACGGATGACTAATATGTTAGGAAGTGAAGTTTACAGAAAGCAGATTGATGTGAAGACCGGAAATAACGTTTCTCAAATCAACCGAAATGATCTCTCCCCGGGTATTTACTTCTACTCCATCGGCGATGGCAAAACCAATATAACTAAGCGGATCGTTATTTCTGAATAGGCTTATCAACACAAATTCTTTTAAAAGTCTTTCCTCTGGGAAAGACTTTTTTATTTTTACGTCACTAAACCTAAAAACCATTATGAAAAAAACTTACTCTTCTCTCCTAATGTTATTATCTCTTCTTGTTTGTGGATCTCTTTCGGCTCAATACTGCGGCAGTTCATCGTCGGCAGAATGTACCCCAGCAGGAACCATGACTCAGTCTGGCTTTATGCACCCAGATTCTTTAGCATGTGTTGTTCAAGGACAGGCTTATGATGAATCTATTCAATTTAAAATGTATGATCTGTTCGACGTTGTCGGAAGCCAAGCGCAGGTAGATAGTATTGAGTTTTTGAAGTTAGACAGCCTGCCATGCGGGCTTTGCTGGAGCACTAACAAATCGAACAACCGATTCAGCGCAAACGAATTTGGATGTATCCGTATTAAAGGAACCTCTAACGATGCTGCCGGGCAGTATAAATTCAATATCAATCTCAAGGCATGGATTAATAATACGCCTACTGGAATTCCTGTTGCTGCCAATATGGTAGATGATGCGGGGATAAAATTGTTTATCCGCGTAAAAACGCCTGCCGGTGCCTGCAACCCAGTAGATACTTCTTCGAGTGCGCACAACCTGAGTACTAATCCCACCAACTGCGCAACCGGAGTCAATAACCTATCTGAAACGATTTCTTCTATCACCTTGGTTCCCAACCCGGTCAACAGTAAATCTGTTCTTTCTTTTACCAGCCTCAAAGGTGGAAATTATACTTTGCGCATCACAGACCTGACCGGAAAAATCATGAGCCAAAGAGCTATTGAAACCAATGCAGGTTCACACCAAGAAACTATTCTCAGAAATGGACTTCCCGCAGGAATCTATTTTCTTTCTCTGTCTGACGGCACCAGCTCTGTCACAAAAAGATTTGCTGTAGCCGAATAAGATCCTCCTTATCTCATGCAAAAAAGAAAAGCCGCTTCGAAGGAAGCGGCTTTTCTTTTTATGACCGTGCCTTTATTTCTTCAGCTTAATAAAATCATCTCCCAGTTCTATTCTTCCTTCTTTATATAGCATCCCAACCGCTTTCTTATATACCTTCTTGCTCATGCCCAACTGCCGGTGAATCTCTTCAGGAGTTGAATTGTCGCTAAGCGATAGTATTCCCTTTTGTTCTTGTAATTTTTGGAGAAGAATATCTTTCACCTCTTTGGCCGCTACGATACCTTGTTTCTGCAAAGCCACATCAATCTTTCCATCCTCACGAATCTTTTTAACAAAGCCTTTGATGTGCGTCCCTTTTACGATAGGGTGGAAAATTTCATTCTTAAATAAGATGCCCCAGTGCATTTGGTTTACAATTACGCGAATGCCAATTTCATTTTCATAAGTAATCAGCAAATCCACCTCTTGATTTGGCAGCAAATCTACCTCACGGTTTTTGATAAACTTATTCATGTTGGTGGTGGCCGCAACCCGCTTGGAGGCAAAATCAAAATAAACGTAGACCAAATAGTGCCGGCCCTGCTCTACCTCTTCAGCCTGTTCGCGGAAAGGGAGGAATAAATCTTTATCAAGACCCCAATCGAGAAAGGCCCCCACATTATTCACCTCTTTCACGAGCAAGTAAGCTGCTTCGCCAGCAATGGCCAAAGGGGTTTGAGTGGTAGCCACTGGCCTATCTTCCGAATCTTTATAAACAAAAACTTTTAGTTCTTTGCCCTCCTTCATGTCGGGAGTTATGAACTTGTTGGGTAAAAGAACTTCTTCCAGAAGCCCCTCTCCTGCTGTTTCTGCCAGATAAAATCCATTATCTGTTTTCCGCGAAATTTGTAATACCTGATATTTTCCGAAATGTAACATACGCGGCAAAGAAAAGATTAATTACCGATGGATATTGAAAGAGGTACATCTAGGTATAGCTTGAAAAGAAAAGTCTAAAACAATTTAGTTAGTGCGACAAGAGATCCATGAACCAAAGCCGCTTGACTCGGCTGCATTGTTGGTAGCTATCCGAAACTAAAATACTATGCACTAAAAGTGCATAGTATTTTAGTTGATTTTTTCATAGGGGTGCTGAGTTATATAGGCAACCTTTTGCCCCAAACCGGCTTGTTCTGCCATTTATATATAAACTTTGGGCTTCAGTTCTTCTTCATTTGGCCTAACATCCTACATTCGCGCCTGTTTAGAATCATACTAAATAAGTCAAATGAACTCATTCAAACAGGCAAAACGTATATTTCTGTTCTTCTGCTCACTTCAAATGGCGTTGCCTTTGTTTTCGCAGGAACAAGAAACATCGAGAATTTTGGTTCATACGCTCAGCTACATCAGCCATGATTACCAGTTTGCCGTTCAAGACGGTCAGGTGATTAACGAAATAGAATATGGCGAAGCCAAAGAGTTTGGCGCAGCAGCAGTGAAATATTTTCATGAGGGCGCTCCTTTTTGGAAAGGGGCGGACACGCTGGTTATTGGGGCTTTGATTTATAGGCTCGACAGCCTGATTGGAAAAAAGGCAGCTTTTGAAGTAGTCTCTCCTATCGCCGTTGAAGCCCGGGGCTTGGTTTTGGCCGCTTCCGGTTTAAAGATTAGCCCTGCCAAATATCCCAGTTTAGAAAATGGAAAAACCATTTACAAAGCCAACTGTGCCAGTTGTCACGGTGCTGAAGGGCACGGCGATGGAAAGGACGGGGCGCAGTTTAATCCTAAACCCAGTGATTTTTTTAATGAAGAAAGAATGAAGGTGCTGTCTCCCTTTTTCGCCTTCAATACTATCCGTTTGGGCATTCCGGGAACCGGCATGGGCGCTCACGAGAAACTGAATGACAATGAGGTATGGGATGTAGCTTTTTATGTTCTCTCCCTTCGGTATGAAAAATATAAGGGCGCTTCTTTCCTGCAATCAGAACCAGTGAAGGCCTTATTGGATACTACCTCTTTGGAGAAAATAGCCACAACTATTGATGAGGAATTTAGAAAACGTTTTGAAACTGACAAAAGCGAAGAAGCCGAAAAAATGTTGGCGGCTATTCGTTTGCATCAGCCCGAAACCACGCAAAGTAGTTTTATAAATATTACTCTGCAATATCTGGATGAGGCGATGGCTTTATACGAGCAGGGAAAACCTAAGGAGGCGGCACAGCGCTCGGTGTTGGCCTATTTGGAAGGTATAGAGCCGATAGAAATACATTTAAAATCGAGCGACCCCGCTTTGGCTTCGTTGCTGGAAAAACAAATGCAGCAGGTCCGAAAGTCCTTTCAGCAAGAGCGGCCCAAAGCAGAAGTGACCGCCACTTTAGAGGCCGCAAAGAAGAGCATCTTGACCGCCGCAGAAATTTTAAAGAAAAAGGAATATTCTTTTGAGATCGCTTTTTTTATGGCGATGGGTATTTTGCTTCGCGAAGGGTTAGAGGCTTTTCTTGTTATCATGGTCATTCTTTCCATCATCAAAGCCGCAAAAATAAAGTATGCCTCGGTTTGGGTTCATGGAGGATGGATAGCGGCAGTTTTGGTTGGGGTGTTGTTGTGGATGGGCGGTGGCGCTCTGCTGCAATATCAAATGAAAAACATAGAGCTGTTGGAAGGAAGTATTTCGCTTTTGGCAGTAGGGATGTTGCTCTATATCGGCTTTTGGCTACACGGAAAAAGCGAGATGGATAAGTGGCGAGACTATGTGAACCGGATGGTGCAAAGCGCGCTAAAGCGTGGAAGTTTATGGGGACTAGCCGGTCTTTCTTTCTTCGTCGTTTTTCGCGAAGTGTTTGAGTCGGTGTTGTTTCTCTCTGCACTGAATATAGAGTCGGGGGCGCTCAAAGTCAGGCTATTGCTATGGGGGTTTGGGTTGCTTTTATAACCGTAATTGTGTTGGCTTTTTTTGTTTTGAGATTCTCCACTCGGTTGCCTATTCCTAAGCTTTTCAAAATCTCATCTATGGTGATGGGTATTTTAGCTGTTGTTTTGGCTGGAAAGGGAATTCATTCTTTTCAGGAATTAGGTATGGTACCCATACACGGTTTGCCTATCATGCGTTGGGAAATAGCCGGTATATTCCCTACAACAGAAACCTGCGGAGCGCAGTTGGTAGTTATTTTTATTCTAATACTGATCTGGAAAACTACTTCTGCAAAGAAGAAATAGAAGAAGGAATTATTTGGCCAATTCCTTTTCAATAGCCTTAACCACATCTTCATCGGTCACCGATTTCTTGGGTGCGAAAGAAGCAACTACCTTACCATTTTTACTACGAGAAATTTCTGAAAGTTCCAGGTAACTTTGGCATCGAATACCCCGTTTTTTGATTTTTGGGTGAGATAAGAATAGAGGGGCGCTATGTCCTCTCCTTTCACAGATATTTTGGAAAACATAGGGAAAGTGACTGCGTATTTAGTAGAACAAAATTCTTTGATCGCCTTATTGTCTTTGGGTTCTTGTCCCATAAAATTATTGGCCGGAAAGCCCATCACAACCAAACCTTTATCCTTATACTTTTGATACAAGGCCTGTATGTCTGCATACTGGGGTGTATTTCCGCAATAACTCGCCACATTAACCATTAAAATCACCTTCCCTTTAAATTGATTGAGTGATACTTCTGTCCCGTCAATATCTTTCATTTTGAAATCATAGACGGTACTCTGGGCATCCGATGGATTGGATAAAGAGAACATAATAAGTAAGGTAGCTATCATTTTCATAGTGAGCCGTTTAGACGCACCAGCAAAGGTGCAAAAATATATTTGGGACAACCTTATTTTATGAATCGGTAACAAATGATACCCGCCCCCAAGCCTGAACAGGATATATAAAAGGCCTTTTGTCGTCCTTCAATATTATATAACTTCGAGCCCTATTATACCATTACAAACAAAAAAAATGACGAACAAAGTGAAACAGTTTCTAGGTGCCATAGCACTGATAATTGCCGGATTGGTTACTCAAGCTCAAGCGCCGCAATTGATGAATTATCAAGCTATAGTGCGCGATGCATCAGGATTGGCTCTGGCAGGTAACACAACCGTTTCGCTCCGGTTCCAGATTCATTCCGATTCGGCCACCGGGCCAACAGTTTTTCAGGAGAACGGTTCTTCGATGACCAATCAACATGGGTTGATTACGTATTCTATCGGATCTAATGGAAATCTGGCTATCGTAAATTGGAGCAACGGAAGCAAGTATCTTCAGGTTTGGGCGGATCCCAATGGAGGCAGTAATTATACGGATATGGGAACCACTCAATTATTAAGCGTGCCTTATGCCTTATTTGCGGCGAATAGTTTAAGCGGTCCGGTGGGCCCAACAGGCGTTCCGGGACCTACGGGGGCTGTAGGCCCAACCGGCCCAACAGGAATTGGCATGACCGGTAGCACCGGACCAACCGGACCTGCTGGTACAGGTGGAGGCGGTAGCGGTATATTGACGTATGCTACCGGAACAACAGATGCTTCGCTGAGCAATACCATGATCTGGGCCAACTTTATGAGTACCACTTTTACCCCTACGGCAGGTACAGTACTGCTTACCTTTTCGGCTGCTGGAGATGTTGTAATCAGTGCTTTTCCTCAGCAATTTGTAGCATTTCGCTGCTTGATAAATGGTGTGGTGGTAGGTGGAACACAGACCATTGCTACCGACTTGGATTCAGATTCTATGGGAAACCTAAAGGTTGCTTCCGCATGGAACGTTATTCTTAATTTGCCGCTGTCAGTAAATCCAAATGTACCTAATACCGTTTCTATTGAATGGTACACTGAAGGCTTCTTAGCCAGCATTGTACTTAATAATTGTGCTTCTCAAAAAGATTTCAGCCATCGAACCCTCGTGATCACTCAGTTATAGGCGCAACTCAGTTACTTGGAAATGGGCTAACTTCTTCGGAAGTTCAGCCCATTTTTGTTTTTAAATAGCTACATTCGTTATACAAAATGTTGAATTATGAAAAGACTACTACTCTCCTTCTCACTCGTGTTGTTTATTGCTTGTTCCATAAAGGGTCAAGCACCTCAAAAACTAAATTATCAAGCGGTAATTAGAGACGCAGCAGGAGTTGCACTCCCCAATAATACGTTGGTATCGCTTCGATTTCAAATTCGGAACGACTCGGCAAGTGGCCCGGTAATATTTCAGGAAAATGCTTCAGCCACAACCAATCCGTTTGGACTCATCTCTTATGCCATTGGCAGCAACGGAAATCTGGCAACCGTGAACTGGGGAAACGGTGATAAGTTTTTGCAGGTTTGGGTAGATCCTGATGGAGAAAGCAATTATAAAGATATGGGCACTTCTCAATTACTCAGCGTTCCCTTTGCTCTTTTTGCGGCCAATAGTTTAAGTGGTCCTGTAGGCCCCACAGGAGCGCCGGGGGTAGCTGGCTCCATTGGCCCAACAGGTGAAATCGGTCCTACAGGGTTCGGTGCCACTGGTCCTATTGGAAACAATGGCCCTACCGGACCCAGCGGGCTACAGGGAATAACCGGCGCAACTGGCCTTCCGGGACCGACTGGCGTGAATGGAAATGCCGGAGCTATTGGAGCAACTGGAACTGTAGGGCCTACTGGTGCACAGGGGGCAACAGGTTCAAACGGAGTACCAGGCGTTATGGGAGCAACAGGATCCACTGGTCTTCAAGGTTCAACTGGGGCTAATGGAAATACTGGAGCTACGGGATTGACTGGCCCTCAAGGAAATGTTGGGCCAACCGGTGCGATTGGTGAAACAGGGCCAACCGGTTTAGGCATTACAGGTCCAACGGGTGTGGGAGTGACTGGAGCAACCGGCCCTACAGGTAGCGGCGGTGGTGTAAACTTTTCCAGCGTTTCATTAATGGCTCCCTACACTATTTCTACCACTACATTTAGTGATGTTACAGGTATGTCCTTGTCCTTTGTAGCCAACAATAGTACGGCGTTGGTTATGTTTACTTCTTCCGGATATGGAAATACGCAATCCGTTTCTTATGTGACCTTTAGAATTTTTAATTCTACCACCTCCACATCCCTTGGTGCTACTATGGAAAGAGTCTGTTCCTATTCGGATGATGGTGTGTTTTCAGGAGGATATACCACAACGTGGAGTGCCGCTTTTTCTAAATTGATGACTGGTTTAACCCCCGGAGCATCTTACTCCATTAAAGTTCAAGCAAACAGAAACGGATTAGTAGGGATTTTAGATGCGGTGGTTGATCCAAGTGTGGATGGAAACCACATGACATTATCGGTGATACAATAAATGAATTACACTTGTTTTATGGATTTAGAATCTTTTTTCTTTCTTCGTGTTCATAAATTTATAGTACAAAATCTTAACTACATGAAAAAACAATTTTACCAGAAAGCGAAAGCGCTAATGTTGGCTTTAACCTTATTAGGTTTTACGTTTGCCTTTGGGCAGGCTCCTCAAATGATGAATTATCAAGCCGTGGTTCGTGATGCCCAAGGCAAACCTTTAGCCGGAGGGAGTAACGTTTCCATGAGATTTATTATCCATAACCTGACCGCTGGCGGTGCTTCTGTTTTTCAGGAAGATGCCACTCTTACAACCAATGATTTTGGTTTAGTAAGTCATCCGATTGGCAAGAACGGAAATTTGGCAGTAGTGGATTGGACTAATGGTCCTAAATTTCTTCAGGTTTTGGTTGACCCTACAGGAGGTTCAACCTATGCCGACATGGGTACCACTCAGTTGATGAGTGTACCATTCGCCCTATTTGCTGCAAATAGTTTAAGTGGCCCTCCAGGACCAACCGGCTCGGTAGGTGCTGCTGGTTCAATAGGTGCAACTGGCCCTACAGGGCCAACCGGAGTTGGTGCTACAGGTCCAACTGGTGCAACAGGCACTGGTGGATCAGGAGGTGGCGCAACGGGCCCTACTGGCCCTACAGGAGTAGGTACTACCGGCCCTACTGGTCCTGCCGGTGCAACGGGACCAGGTGGTGGCGGAGGTGGCAATGTTTATTCTGCCCGTGGAACAACAAATGCAGCTATTCCATCTGTTAATCCGGCAAGCTATACTGATATGCCAGAGATGACAGTTACGTTTACTCCAACTGGTTCAAATGCGTTGGTACTCTTTTCTGCATCTGGTGACTATTCTGGGTCTGTTACCTCTGCCCAATTTATGAACCTTCGTGTATTGGTCAATGGTGTTTTCACCAATGGTCAGGCATGCGCATTCACGGTAGGGGGTAATGATCTATCGGGAAACAATACCGCATGGGGTGCTAGTATGACAGTAACTGTTCCGGTAACTCCCGGAACTCCAACTACTATAAAAGGTCAGTGGGCATATGCAGCTGGTGCTGGTCGTACACTTACAAATAATATCGTTAGTGATCCCTTTGCCCACCGAAATTTTTCGGTCATTGAATATTAATCTTTGAAAACTCGATTCCTTTTGGTATCGAGAAAACGCCCTGCTCAAGTTTTCGAGCAGGGCGTTTTTTATTATAAAGGATATAGGGGGAGTCCTAAGGACACTAAAAGGCTCCTTCCATTTGGCGGAGTGGTCTTGCTACTCTCCTATTCTGTGTATTCTTCTATAGTTCACAGATACTTTACACAACATTTACTTCTGTCGAAATTTCGATTCCGAACTTATCCTTTACTGATTGGCGGATGTCTTGTGCCAGTTGCCATACTTCAGCACCGGTAGCACCGCCATAGTTAACTAATACTAATGCTTGCATTTTGTGCGAGCCGGTATGGCCTACCACTTTACCTTTCCATGCACATTGTTCAATTAGCCATCCTGCCGGTATTTTTACCGATCCATCTGCCAAAGGATAGTTGGGTATCAACGGGTTTTTGGCAATCAATTCATCAAAGGCAGCTTTTGAAATGGTAGGATTTTTAAAGAAACTACCTGCATTGCCCAGTTCTTTAGGATTGGGTAGCTTGTGGTTGCGAATTTTACACACCGCATGGCTCACCGCTTCCAACGAAAGATTTTGAATGTTCATTTCGGCCAAGGTGGCCTTGATGTCGCCATAGTCCACTCGAAAAGTATAAGTAGATCTGGGCGAATTGATTTTAGCCAGTCGGAGTGTTACCGATGTGATGAAAAAATCATTCTTGTATTTATTCTTAAAAGCACTTTCTCGGTATCCGAACTGGCAATCAGCTAACGAAAACCTAACGAGTTCGCCGGTTTTCATGCTGATGGCTTCGAGTTCATAAAATACATCTTTAATCTCCACTCCATAAGCTCCTATGTTTTGCATAGGGCCGGCACCAACCAACCCTGGGATGAGTGATAGATTTTCTAAGCCGGCATATCCGTTTTGAATACACCAAAGCACCAACTTGTGCCAAAGTTCACCTGCACCGGCTTTCACTAATACCTGCGTTTCACCTTCGCTAATTACTTGCAAACCCATAATGGCATTATGAATGACTAACCCGTCAAAATCTCCCGTGAACAATATGTTACTGCCCCCACCGAGTATCATCTTCTTCTCGGTTTGAAATATTGAATGGTGAAACAGTTCACTAAAACTTTCTACAGAGCCAACTTCAGTGAAGTATTTTGCACTTGCTTCAATGCCAAAAGTGTTGAAAGATTTCAGCGACTTGTTTTGTTCGATGTTCACGGCTGCAATTTAGTAAAGCGTTTAGATACTTTATTCAATGAACCAATTGCGCCACTCCATATTTTTCTACAGCTATTTTCATACCTTTGCGGCGCAAAAACCAAGAGCATGAATGAAGTATATATAGTAAGCATGGCAAGAACCCCCATCGGAAGTTTAAGTGGTTCACTATCCGGCGTTTCAGCGGTACAATTGGGAACGCAGGCTATTAAAAAAGCGATGGAACGCGCGGGAATTACTGGCAACGATGTAGAAGAGGTGATTATGGGGAATGTAATTCAGGCAAACGTAGGGCAGGCTCCGGCACGTCAAGCGGCGCTTGGTGCAGGGATTCATGTAAATGCTACTTGTACTACGGTAAATAAGGTTTGTGCTTCAGGAATGAAAGCAATAATCCTCGGAGCCCAGTCCATTATGTTAGGCGATAAGCATATTGTTGTCGCTGGAGGAATGGAGAGCATGACTAACGCACCATATATGATGGCTAATGGCAGAAACGGATATCGCTATGGAAATGCAGAAATAGTAGATGGTATCGTTCGCGATGCGCTGCAAGACCCTTATTCAAAAGAGATGATGGGTAACAGTGGCGACCGTTGTGCTAAGAAATACAACTTCAGCCGGGAAGATCAGGATGCTTTTGCTATAGAATCATACAGACGGGTAGCCGAGGCTTATAAAAATAGTTCCTTTAAGGAGGAGTTGTTTGATGTAGAAATTGCTGGTCGCGGCGAATCTACTTTTGTGAAAGAAGATGAAGATTATAAAAAGCTACGTCCTGAAAAGGTGGCAACTTTGAAGCCAGCCTTCGGCAAAGATGGAACTGTGACAGCCGTGAATGCCTCAAAGATAAATGATGGTGCAGCAGCAGTAGTTTTGATGAGCGGACAGAAAGTAAAGGAATTAGGTATTAAACCTCTTGCAAAATTGATTGGCTATGCCGACGCAGAACAAGCCCCAGATGATTTCACAACCTCACCCGCGCTCGCTATGCCTAAAGCAGCAGCAAAAGCGGGATTAACAATCAAGGACATCGAATATTTTGAGATCAACGAAGCTTTCAGCAACGTAACGATGGTTAATACCAAACTAATGGGACTAGACCCCGCAAAGGTGAATGTCTATGGCGGTGCAGTGGCCTTAGGTCATCCGGTCGGTGCCAGTGGTGCACGAATCATTTGTACACTTATTTCTGTCCTTACGAATAAGAAAGGGAAATATGGTAGTGCGGGAATCTGTAACGGTGGTGGTGGTGCCAGTGCCGTAGTGATTGAGAAGTGCTAAACATCCTTTTATCGAACTAAAGTAACCGTGCCGATGGTTTTTCTCGGAGCACCCTTTTCATAGTTCATACCTTCCCAACGAGTGCCGTCTAGAAATACAGCTTCAATCTTCCACACATATACATCTTGCTGGCAGATCTGGCCTCGATAGGTTCCATCCCATCCTTCAGCAACATTAAAATCTGCATCAATCGCTGATGATTCCCAAAGCAGTTCACCCCACTGATTAAAAATCTGCGCTCGGTATTCTTTCAATCCCGAGCCAACAAGCTTCCACCTACGGATCATATCGTTGCCTGCAGAGAAATCTGGTGCGAGTATATTAGGAACAAACAATGATTTTTTGATAATGTCAATACGCTTAATCATTGTATCCGAACACCCATAAGCCGAAGAGGAAATTAACATCACTTCAAATTGGTTTACTGATGGAAAGATGTGAGATGGACTGGTTACATTAGAATTACTGCCATCACCGAAATCCCAGAAATAATTGGAAGCATTCTCAGATTGGTTGGTGAAAACTACTGTGCCGTTATAAGGTTCAACATTATCATTCATGGCATATCCGAATCTTGCTGTCGGAATGACATAAACATGTACCGTATCTTGCATGAACAATGTATCTCCACAATCATTGAATGAATAGACTTTAAGCAAAACGGAGTAATAGCCCGGCCCATCGAATCGGTGAGAAATCGTGGACGAAAGGGTGGTGAAAGAACTTCCGTCACTAAAATCCCAGACAAATTGATTCGCATTACTTGCATTGACTGTAAACAAAGCATTTACCGGGTCGCAACCAGAAGAGGGCTGTACCTCTACCGAATGAATATCAGGGAAGGGATAAATGTCAATAAGTCTTTTCGCCGTATCAAAACAGCCAAAACTGTTAGAGGCCGTCAAGGTGATGTTATACTGGCCGCTTGATGAATATATAGCTATAGGATTCGTAAGTGTAGAAGTAGCGTTGTTATCAAAATCCCATGCAAAGTTGTTGGCGCCAGTAGTTGTGTTATTTAAAACAATAGAAGAAGGAACTCCGCAACTATAAACAGAAGGCAGATTGAACGAGGGCTTGGGAACAGGATAGATAGTCACATTATGCTGGGCCGTATCACTGCATGATTGTGTAAAACCTATGAGTTGAACTGTGAAAGTACCAGAGTTAGAATATGAATGAACCGGAGATGGCAGCGCTGAAGTATTCCCATCACCAAAACTCCAATCATAGAAGGTAGCGCCGTTGGAAAGATTGGTGAAAGCTATCGGCGGAGTGTTCAGACAAGTATCAAAAGAACTAAAACCAACTTCAGGTTTACTCAAGATAACCACCTCCTTGCATATAGAGTCGTAACAACCGAAAGCGGAAACCACTTCTAAGCAAACAGAATAATTTCCAACCGTAGGATAAGTATGAACCGGGTCTCTGATTATTGCAGAATCACCGTCGCCAAATTGCCAGCGGTATGCGGAAACAAATGACCCACTGGGGGCTATAGTCTGGTCGGTAAAAGCAACAGGTACTTCTGCACAAAGACCAGAAGCCGAAACAAAATCTGCCACAGGTGCTGGACTAACATTAATGGTTTGAAAGGCTGTATCGCGGGCGCATCCATAGCCATTCGTGGCATAGAGTGCTATAGTATGGATGCCCGCCGCGAAGGTCTGTTGGAATCCTGCTCCCGCTATATTCACGGCGCTTCCCCCAATACAGGCATTGGTTGTTTGGTCAAAATCAAAACACCAACTCAATCCCACCGCCCCGGTAGATAGGTCTTGAAGAGTGACCGATAATGGCTCACAACCGGTAGTAGGCAAGGCCGTGAAAAAGGCATTGATCAAGTTAGGAGATAGCATTACTGGTTTAATCACTGCCGTATCAATACATTGATTCTTAGCTACCAGAGCCACGAAAAAGGTATCGGGCTGATTACTGTTGTTATAGAAAGTATGGCGCGTTGTATTCCATATCGGGGCCGTTTGGTTTGATAGATAACGGTACTTGCCGAGCCATCATCCCAACTGAATGTAATCGAATCCGGTACGCCCATTTTCTGTATCACAGGTTCAAAGGTGACGATTAAAGGAGTGCAGCCATTATTGATAGATAAGTTAAAGTCAATTTCAGGAATAGGGATAACCGATATAGAATAATCAACCGGAATCCCAGGACAAAGGGTCGCTCCTGAAGTGGTGGCTTGGGCGCTGTATGTAATCGTAAGTGGTTGATTGGTGGTGTTTACCAAGGTTTGAGGCGCTATGGTAACTGTTCCTGTGCTGTCGTTACTGATACTATTGGGGATAATTGCCGTCCATTGAATGGTGACATTAGGGGTCGAAGAAGAAAGCGTTACCAGTTGTGATGTTTGCCCAGAGCAGATATTTTGTGGCGCCGGAGAGAAAATTACATCCGGTACCGGATTAACAATCACCGGATAAATAGCCACAGTGCCGGGGCAGCCATTGGCTAATGGAGTGACCGTATATAGAACCGTGCCAGTATCACTACCAGCATTGGTTAAAGTCTGACCCGGAATATCTCCGTTTCCAGAAAGGGTGTTCCCAGTAAGATTATTTCCAGTGGCTGATGTCCACGAAAAGTAGTTCCGATCGTGCTGGAAGTTAGGCTAACCATATTGAAAGAAGCGCCACTACATATAGTTTGCGGTGCAGGAAGTATTACATCCGGCACCGGAGAAATAGTAAATACATAATTGGCTACTGGACCGGTACAATTTCCAAAAGAGGGAGTAATGACATATACAACATGACCAGAAGAATCAGATGAATTGGTGAAAAACTGAGATGGAATAGAGTCGGTAGTTCCGTTGGCAATAAATCCGGTAACCCCATCCGATGAGGAGGCTGTCCATGTATAGGTAGTACCTGGAATACTCGAAGTCAAAATAACCGTTTGCGAAACAGCACCACTACAAACGGTCTGCGACAAAGGACTATTAGAAACCAGTGGCAAGTCATTGATAGTTACCGAGCTATTAGCCACTACCGCCGGACATGGGCCAGCCGGATCATTTGATGTTAAAGTAACTGTCGTACTACCGCTTATAATAGAAGGAGTGAAATGAGTGGTGAGAGAATCTGTGGGTCTAAATATTCCATCAAGCGATGTCCACAAAGCAGAAGTTGCTCCTCCTGATATACTACCATTTAAGACGACCGAATCTCCTGAACACACACTATATGCTCCTCCTGCATTAGCCAATGCTGGGGGATAAATGGATACCACCACGCTGGCCGTGTCTTTGCAACCGGTAACGCCGGCTATAAGCATATAGGTTTGGCGAAAGACCGTGTCAGAATTGTTCGTAAGGTTTGCAGTAGGTGCAGAAACCGTAGTGTCATCTAAGCCGAGTGATGGTGACCAAGCATAAATATAGCCCGGAATCAATGTCGCCCCGATGCGGATGGGCAGGCCACCACACACCGAAGTGTCCGCTCCCGGTTTAGCTTGCGGAATAGTATCTACTACAATTGAAGTGTCTATCCTCATTACGCCACATTCACTCGTTGCCGACACCGAAACCAAATGAAAACCCGGCGTAGTCATACTGATGTTCCCCGGATTCTGTACTGATGCCGTAGCCGGAGTGCCTCCCTGAAATGTCCATGAGTAGCCCGAAATAGTAGAGCCACATGCCAAGGCCGAAGAAGATGCGGTAAAGTGGTCGCCCCCACAAATTCCCGCAGGAATATCTACTGATAATTCCGGGCGATCTTTTACCGTGATGTTTTGCGCTGGTGTAGTGAAACTGCCACAAACATTCTGCGCGGTCAAACTAAGTTGATACAGCCCTTGATTATTCAATCGCAATCGCGGCGAGGCAGATTGGTTAGTCGTACCGTTTACAAATTCAAAATAAGTTAATGAATCAGGCAGACAGGTTGCCGAAAGAAAGGCCGGATTCCAGATATAATTAATCGAACTACAACTACCGGTGCTGGGGGTGGTGTTGTTCGGGATAACGACATAAGGCGCGCAACCAATATTCGAGGGCAAAGTGAAAGACGGCGTTGGTGGCCCCGACACACAAACGTTCTTAATAATCGTATCCGGCTTACCGCAATTATTCGCCACCACCAAACGCATCTGATATGTTCCGATGGTGGTGAATCGAACATTTAATCCCGATGAACCGGTACTCCATCCCGTAGGGTCATAATTGTTTCCTATATATCCGTTATCACTTCCCATAGAACCACCGGTCAAAGTCCATCCGGTCGGCGGAGAAACATTCCATAGTAAGTAGGTGGTAGAATTGCAACTTCCATTACTAACCGCTTGTCCATTGATAGATGTATTGATGATGGTAGCATCGGTATTGACACAGGCAGTAAAATTATTTGAAACCACAAAATTGGCTTTGGGCGACATAGAAACATAAATGGGCAACACAGAACCCGACGTCACGCCACAAGGATTGGTCACAATAAGAAACGCTCCAAAGGCATTTCCAAAATTACTGATACCGTTAGAACTGGTTGTTCCGCAGGAAGTACGGTCAAATAAATGGAAAATAGTGTCGGGTGGAGGGTGCGGAAACGTCAAAGACGTAGAGCTATCATTGAAGGTAATCGTATAGAGCGTGCCCGGAGGGTTTGACTGATAATTGGTTAAAATAAAAGCCAGCGAAGCCGGTCCGCAAATGGTAGTGCTACCCAATGTAGCTATTCCTCCCGCTGGGTTACTGCCAAAAAACGCTTTGTAATAGGTAGTATCTGAACAGCCGGAAGTTGGGTTACTCACGATATAGGTAATCGTAAAAATCCCCAACCCATAAGTATGGGCGATAGTAGCCCAGGGTGTACTGGTAATAAACGGAACACCGGTATCTCCCCACAGTATCGTATAATTCACTCCACCGGCCGGAACCGCCGCATTTCTAAAATTAAACACCGCCGATGTTTGTTGGTTTGTGATACACTTATAGAAGGTCACAAACCCATCAAAAGTCAGCGTGTCCGTTCCGGCGGCAGGAGTAAGAACTGCATGTGGCCGCTGAATCACCTTCACCGTCTGCGTCACCGATCTGGTGCATCCATTAGCCCCTTTAATGGTCAGCGTTACATTGAAAGAGCCGCTTCCATTTCCATAGGAATAAAATTTATGGCTGACGTTCGCGCCCGTCCCCGTTCTGCCATCGCCAAAATTCCAAGAGAAAGTTACGCCACCTCCAGTAGGCGAAGCGCTGAAACTGACCGGCGCTCCCGAACAAACACTATCCGGCCCAAAAGTGAAACTGGGAACCGGTGGCAAAGGCAATATAGCCATACTAAAAGCATCATTCGCGCTACAGCCGTTGCCGCTCACCGTCACTACATAATTAGTCGCGACAGTAGGCGATACAAAAATGGTGTCGTTATTAGTATATACCCCTGCCGGAGTAGAAGTCCAAGTGAAACTCGTTGGGTTACCTCCCGTTACTTTCGCTATAAGTCGAGTGCTTTGCCCGGAACAGGTAGAACTGTTTCCCAATATCACGACCGTACACTGTGCTTCTGATTTTTGAATACAGCCAAACAATAGAAGCAGTAGTAACGCAAAGGTTCCTTTCATTCGCAATGAATTGGAAAATTTTATAGTGCGAAGATAGTATTGTATTGCTATCCTGTCAACTGCTTTGGCCAACTTTCTACTCCAAAGAAATAAAGCGTAGCAAACGATGACTACTTCGGATATAATAAACAGATGGTACTTTTAAGCCACAAGATTGCTTCAATGCATTACTCCAATAATTATTTGTTTATTGATGGGCAATGTGAGAAGAACCTTGGGACAAACCCCATCCGATGATGGTGAAGAGTTAATTCAACCACTCGGAATAGAACAGACTCGTTAATAATCGAAATCGCAACAGTTCACATTCAATTCATTGAAATACACATACGAATGAATCGAGTTTAACATGGAATTGATGTAATACCATGTTGAATTTCCTGAAAATAATGCAAAATCCATAAAATGTCATGTATAAACCCAGGAATGTCATGTAGGAATCCTTGAAAATAGGCTGCTTTTGAACTAAATTTATGCGATAATTATAAAAGGCATCTAACTTCTGATGAATTGTTTTCCTTCCGCGTGGCAACAATTAGTAGAGAAGGAAACGGGAACTTCAGTCCTTGGACTACCTGTTGTCCTAAATAATTTTTTTTTATTTTATGGAGAAACGCTCTGTCCATTCCATATATATTGACAACCTCCTAAGCCATTTTGAAAAGGTCCTTTTGGCGACTAAAAGATGTAATAGAGATATTCGTATTTTGGCGCTTGGCTAAAGAAGCGGTCTTTAGGCTATTTTTGTTTGCGGGGCGCTATCTCGCAGTTCAATATTGCTATTTTGAGTACTTAAATCACCACAACCTGTATCATGGAGTTTATTGATTATTATAAAGTGCTGGGCGTAGAAAAAAATGCTACGGCAGCAGAAATAAAAAAGGCTTATCGCGGTTTAGCCAAGAAGCATCATCCCGATTTGAATCCCGATGATAAGGAAGCCCATAGACGGTTCCAAAAAATAAATGAAGCCAACGAGGTATTGAGCGACCCCGACAAAAGGAAAAAGTATGACCAATATGGGAAAGACTGGGAGCATGGCGCGGAGTATGAAAAATACAGGCAGTCGCAGCAACAAAGTGCGGCAGATTCTGGCGGACAGCATTTTTCGGGCGACTTTGGCGGAGAAGATTTTTCTGACTTCTTTGCCTCTATGTTCGGCGGCAGAGCTTCTGGAGGCCGACAGGCAAAATACAGGGGGCAGGATTATAATGCTTCATTGAATCTTACTTTAAATGAGGCTTACCAAACCCATAAGCAGACTTTTACCATCAATGGCAAACAGATTCGCATTACCATTTCGGCAGGTGTCGAGAACGGACAGGTTATAAGACTGCGCGGCCAAGGAGCGAAAGGCGTTAATGGCGGACCCGATGGCGATTTGTATATTACGTTTTCTGTGTCCGACACGCCCCCTTTCAAAAGAGTGGGAAATGATCTCTACACCACCGTCGAAACCGATCTTTATACCGCCGTTTTGGGTGGCGAAATAACGCTCGATACTATGGGTGGAAAAATCAAACTGAAGGTGGCGCCCGAAACACAGAACGGAACAAAGGTGCGCGTGAAGGGGAAAGGTTTCCCCGTATATAATAAAGAGGGTCAATTCGGTGATTTGTATATCAATTATAACATCAAAATACCTATCCACCTGACGGATAAACAAACGGAACTATTTTCTGAATTGGCTAAACTCTCCAAATAAAAGCAGCGATGGAAACACAAGATTACATACCGGTCGAAATATTTTGCCAACAGTATAGCGTGGAAGTATCGTTCATTAGTTCTTTGCAGGCTTATGGTTTAATAGAAATAGTGCAGCAGGATGAAGCGGAATTTATTGCGGTGAGCCAACTGGCGGAAGCAGAAAAGATAATGCGGCTGCATCACGACCTACAGATAAACACCGAAGGCCTTGATGTGGTGATTCATCTTTTGCAAAAGATAGAAAGTATGAAAAGAGAAATGGCTTTGCTGAAAAGTAAACTCAGCATATATGAAGAGTTGGAAGGGTAGCGCCGCCCCTTCGCGCTCCGCCGATTCCATATTTATAGACTATCCCTCCTCCTATCTTGAAATCGGTTCTTTCCTTGGCTAAAAGCTGTTCTGGAGAAATTCTTATTTTGGCGCTTGCATGAAAAGTGTGTTGGACAAATGGAATCCTCCGGTTTTAGATAAACCCGATTATTTCGACACGGTGAAATATGTGTATAAGCACATTGAATTTCATATTTCCGAAGATCAAGCCTATACTATACTCAATGCTTTTATCGAAAAATGGGACGAATGTGCCGGTCAGGAGATCTTTGATGAAGAGTTGAAGGGCTTTGTGATTAAAAAGCTACAAGACAATTTCGAGGTGATGTTGCCTACCCCGAAAATCAAAAGAGTGGTAGAACTGATTTTGGGCTACCTTTATGAAACCGGGCATTATTTCCAGAATGGGAAAGCGAATTCCAAGACCGGTGCTTCTGAAAAGCAAAAAGGAAATAAACGCCTCGGTTGATTTAAAGTGAATAAACTTCAGGCCTGGCTCCATGCCTTTCGGCTCAGAACCCTTCCGCTTGCTTTTTCATCTATCATCACCGGTTCTTCGTTGGCTTTTGTTGCCGTGCGCAATCAATTTAATTACACCGTCTTTGCTCTTTGCCTGCTCACCACGCTGGCCTTGCAGGTTCTTTCAAACTTGGCCAATGATTATGGCGACAGCGAAAAAGGGACAGATAACGATGAGCGCGTGGGCCCTAAACGCGCCGTGCAGGCCGGGCTATTGACCGCCAGCGAAATTAAAACAGGGATAGTATTTTGTTCTCTCTTTTCGCTTGCCGCCGGATTCTATTTGATATATGAAGCCACCCACGAACTCCATTTCGGTTATGGTCTTTTCTTCTTGTTTCTTGGCTTGGCTGCTATTGCTGCCGCTATAAAATATACGGTGGGGAAGAACGCTTATGGTTACAGCGGCTTGGGCGATGTGTTTGTCTTGTTGTTTTTTGGATTTGTAGGTGTTGGGGGAAGCTATTTTCTTCTGGCACATCAATTCAATTACTCCTTGCTCCTCCCCTCTTTTGCCCTTGGTGCCTTTGCCACGGGGGTGCTGAACCTGAACAACATGCGCGACCACCTCAGCGATGAAAAGGTGGGAAAAAGAACCCTGGTAGTGAAAATAGGTTTGGAGAAAGCAAAAGCCTACCACCGGTTGTTGATTATTCTGGGTTTCATTGCGTCCATAGCTTTTGTAATTCTCAACTTCAATTCCACCATGCAGTTTTTGTTCGTGATTACGGTTCCCTTGTTTCGTCGTCACCTGCTAAGCGTTCGAGACATCTTCGAACCAAAAGAATTCGACCCCTTGCTGAAGCAATTGGCCATTGGCACCTTTATCTTTTCTATCCTCTTTGCGGTGGGAATGATTGTTGGTGGTGTGGAGTAGTTAAAATACATTTCGCACGGAGGCAGGCACGGAGATTATACCTCTCGGCTGTTAGCTCCGTGTCTCTGTGCGCAACATACATATCCGAGCATTGGCTTATTCAAACCGAATCGCCTTGACCGGTGATATTTTGGCAACCAAGGCCGAAGGAATGAGTAATAGCAATAGCGTGACGGTCACGGTACCGAGGTTGAGAAAAAGAATCCACCACCAGTTGATGTCCACCGGCGCATAAGAAAGATAGTAGGATTCCTGCGGCAGTTTAATGAGGTGGAAATGATGCTGTGCCAAACAAATACCGATACCTAAAACATTTCCAAGAAATAGACCAAGGCCTACAATCATGGTGCTGTAGTAAATAAAGATTTTGCGAATGGAGCCATTGGCTGAACCGAGGGCTTTCAGAATGCCAATCATGTTGGTGCGTTCCAAAATCAGGATGAGCAAGGCGGTAATCATATTGATAGCAGCTACAATAATCATCAGCGTGAGAATGATGAGTTCATTCATCGTTTGCAAATCGAGCCAGTCGAATATACCGGGCATGATGCTTTTGATGGTCTGCACATCCAGTTTGGGATTGTTGATTCGAGAATAGACTCGCTCGCCTATCTCTTCCAAAGGGTCTCTTCGGAACTCCTGAATGGTTTCATCATTCATGATTCCACCAAACATCATCAGTGCATAAGCCTTCTCGCGGCTTTTGAACAAATTCTTTTGTTGAAGAAAAACCTCAAAGCCCCCCACTGTATCCGGCCCCCAATGATTGAGTTCCTGAATCAAACCGATGTCAACAATGGCATATCGCTTATCGAATTCTTCCAAGCCGGTTTCATAGATTCCTTTTATCCTGAATGGCCTGCTGCGAATACTTTGCCCCATAAAGGATACGGTGACCTTGTCCGAAACATTCAACCGCAAGCGGTTCGCCGTGGCTTTTGAAATCAGAATCTCTTTCTGCGATTCTTCCGTACCGGTTTGTATGGAGTCTCCCTCTTTCAAATATGGCTTTAGATTGCCCCAGTCGAAATCCTTACCGACACCTTTCAGAACAATGCCTTCAAATTCATCGTTGGTTTTCAGCAAACCTCCTTTGAGGGCGATTGCTTGTATGTGTCGCGCTTCGGGAATCAAGTTCTTGTTCACATAAAAATCCTGATAGAGATAAATACCCTCGTCGTTCAACGATTTGGTGAGGCTGAATGGAACAATTTCAAGGTGTGACCAAAAACTCAGCACCTTGTTCCGTATCTCTTTCTGAAACCCGTTGACCAAGGAGGTGGCCACTATCATAGTGGCCAAACTGAGTGCTACTGCCATCACCGCAATACGGATGATGAAAGCAGAAAAGTTCTTTCGGCTGCTGAACGCTATCTTGCGGACAATGAATAATTCTATATTCAATGGACGGGATTTCTATTTTCGGGCAAAGATATGTTTTGGCTATTCTTACAGGGATATGAACCAACGAATCAATAAATCAAACACAAATACATGAAACTATTTCAGTCAATCGGATTAGCTTTTCTATTCTTCTGGGTACCATCTTGCCAAGCGCAACCAAAAGAGAAGAGTATTCCTATAAGTACAGATATTCCAAATCATACAACAATTATTTGCGGCGCTGAAAGACTGAATGAATATCTGCCGCTTATCAAAGGAAAGAACTTAGCGCTGCTGGTGAATCAAACTTCTTTGATAGGTAAAGATCATTTGGTGGATGTGCTCCTCTCCCATCATGTTGCTATCAAAAAGATATTCGCACCGGAACACGGCTTTCGCGGAGGAGCCGATGCCGGAGAGCAGGTGAAGGACAGTATAGATGCTAAAACCCAAATACCGGTTATTTCGTTGTACGGAAACAAAAAGAAACCTTCTGCCGAAGACCTGAAGGGAATAGATGTCGTTATTTTTGATATTCAAGATGTAGGAGTTCGATTCTATACGTTCATTTCTTCGCTTCACTATTTAATGGAAGCCTGTGCTGAAAACAACAAAGAATTATTAGTGCTTGATCGTCCCAATCCCAACGGATGGTATGTAGATGGCCCTGTATTGAAAAAAGCATTTCAGTCCTTTGTCGGAGTTGATCCGGTTCCGGTGGTTCATGGCTTGACGGTAGGAGAATATGCCAAGATGGTCAATGGAGAAAAATGGTTGGAGAATGGCCAGCAATGTCGGATAACAATCATCCCTTGCGAAAATTATGAACACAAAATGCGCTATTCCTTGCCAGTGAAACCCTCCCCCAATCTTCCTAATGACTTATCCATTGCGCTCTATCCTTCGCTCTGCTTCTTTGAGGGAACGAATGTCAGTGTAGGCAGAGGAACAGATGCGCCTTTCCAGATATTCGGTTCACCAAAAACAAAGTTTGATGGAGCCTATGAATTTGAACCAATCAGTAAGCCGGGCGCTAAGTCTCCGCCCTTACTGAATGAGAAGTGTTATGGTTATGATTTAAGAAATACCAAGGCTTTAGTGCAAAATGAATTTCTGTTTCATTATGTATTACAGATGTACGGACTCTATTCTGATAAAGACAATTTCTTTTTGAAAAATAACTTCTTCGACAAACTTTGCGGCAACGATATGATTCGCAAATTAATTATCGAAGGCAAAGAGGAAGCACGCATCAAAGAATCTTATCAAGCCGAACTTTTGAATTTTAAGGAGAAAAGGAAAAAATACCTTCTCTACAAAGACTTTTAGTGAACATGAAGAAACTGAAAATTGTTTTTATGGGTACGCCCGAGTTTGCAGTCCCTATGCTAGAAGCTTTGTTGGAATCAAGTCATGAAGTGGTGGTAGTAATTACCGCACCTGATAAGCCTGCAGGACGTGGTATGCAACTCACAGAAAGCAAGGTGAAGCAATTAGCAAAACAGAAAGGATTGATGATTCTTCAGCCAGAGAAACTAAAGAATGAATCCTTCCTCGCCGAGTTAAAAACATTGAATGCTGATTTGTTTGTGGTAGTGGCCTTCAGGATGTTGCCGGAAGTAGTTTGGAATATGCCCCCCATAGGAACGATTAATCTTCATGCGTCTTTACTTCCCCAATATAGAGGAGCAGCACCCATCAACTGGGCGATTATTAATGGTGAAAAGGAAACCGGCGTTACCACCTTTTTTATTCAACAGGAGATTGATACCGGCCAAATTATTTTTAAGGAAAGTATTCCTATTGGGGAAAACGAAAACGTTGGCGAGCTTTATGAGCGATTGATGCACTTGGGTGCAAAGGTGCTTCGCAAAACAGTGGATGCCATTGCAGAAGACAATTACCCGCAGATTCCACAAGAGGACTCTACGGAGTTAAAATCTGCGCCAAAGATTTTTAAAGAGACTTGTAAGATTGATTGGAACAATTCAGCAAAAGACATTCATAACTTCATCCGTGGACTTAGCCCTTATCCGGCAGCATTTACCTTGCTGGACGGGAAGAACTTTAAAATATTTAAAGCAATTCCAGTCTATGAAAAGGTATCAGGCAAAAGTTCCGGTTCATACAGTACAGATGGCAAATCGTTTCTCCATCTATACTGTACGGGTGGTTATCTGGATATAAAGGAATGTCAAGTGGAGGGAAAAAAGAGAATGTCGGTGCAGGAATTTTTAAGAGGAGTTAAACTGGGTTAGTCCTGCTTCACTTCCTATCCATTCCAACAAAAAGGCATTATAAAACCAAAAAACAACTTGAAGATATTCCTCTAAGGAAACTTGAGATTCATCAGGGTGTAGTCAATGTTGTTTGCCTGTCCGTGGCAACTAATACATCCCGTTCCTTTATTTGAGGCAGGTTCTGCCACCGTTTTATCGGCATTGATATCTCCCCAAATCCAACCCTTGGCATCGGCATCTTCATTGCCCGTCTGTTTATATTGAATAGCATAGCGCTGAAAAACCTTATTGGCATCATAATATTCACCAACAACCATCGCACCATCCTGAAAAGTTGTACTTGTATTCACCTTGCCTTGGGCATCCAATGATAAAGCCGCCACCACATTAAATCGGGCTCTGAAATAACTGAAAGCATGTCCACTGCCTGTACTGGTAGCCAACAAACTATCACTATTTTTATACCACTTAAATCCAGTAGTGTCTTTGGCGATGTTGTACATCTGCGCGTCAATACCGGTTATTGACGTGCTCTTGGAACAAGAACTGACAATCAAAATCAATAAAACTGAAATCCATATCAGGGAAGCAGTCAATGTTTTGTAATTCATAATTGCTTTTTAGTAGAATAAAGATATAAATTTTCGCGAAATGCAAATGTCTGTGAAAGGATTGAAGCCAACCGGTGCCTGTTCATCTAATATCTATTTGCAGACCATTTATTTAATTTTCTTCGCGCGGTGATCGAGAAAAGGAAGATAAGCCCCCTCACGGCTGTATTTATCACTGTATTCATAGACCTTTTGGGCATCGGCATTATGATACCCGTGTTCGCCCCCCTTATCATCGAGAACAAACATGGTATGATTCCCCCCGAAGTGAGTGAGGTAACGCGCAACATGCTCTACGGCATCCTCACCGCCACTTTTCCCTTCTTTCAATTTTTCGGTGCGCCTATTCTCGGAACACTTGCAGATAAATTTGGCCGAAAGAAGATTCTTCAAATCTCTTTAGTCGGAACCTTTATCGGTTATGTATTGTTCGCTGTTTCTATTCACGCACAAATTCTTTGGTTACTGTTCTTTGCGCGCGCCATACCGGGCTTCATGGGTGGAAATATTTCCATCGTTACTGCCGCATTGGCCGATATTTCTAAGCCGGAAGAAAAGGCAAAGAACTTTGGATTGATTGGAACGGCCTTTGGCCTCGGCTTTATTCTGGGCCCATTTTTGGGTGGCATTTTATCGAGCAAAGATGTCTGCCATCTTTTTGATTACTCCACTCCTCTTTGGTTCACTGCCTTGTTGACCTTAGTCAATATCTATTACGTCCAAAAACAATTTCCCGAAACATTCAAACCCAACTCTCCGGGAAAAATCTCTCTAATGGCTGGCTTCCACAACCTCCGAAAAGCATTTGGATTGGTGAATATGCGCGTCATTCTACTCACCATTTTTCTTCAAGCATTTGGGTTCAGTTTCTTCATGCAGTTCAATCAAGTATATCTCATCAAAAAATTTCATTTTGAGGAAAGGGGCATCGGCATGATGTTTGGCTATATCGGCCTCTGGATCGCCATCACGCAGGGAATCATCGTACGTAAATATGCCAGTCGTTTTGCTCCGGACAAAGTAATCCGGATTTCGCTGGCTGGCCTATCCATTGCTATCCTCGTCATGCTCTTGCCCGACCATTGGTGGGTTTTGTTGCTCATCAATCCCTTCATCGCCATCTTCCAAGGGTTGACCCAACCCAACCAAACCAGTATTGTTTCTTCCTTAGCTTCCAGCGAAACACAGGGTGAGATTCTAGGCATTCAGCAATCCATTGCCTCAATCGCCTTCACCATTCCTCCGCTGATTGCAGGCGTCATCGTTTCCTTCGACTTCCGCCTGCCTATCATCGCCTCGGCCTTTATGACTTTGCTGGCCTGGCTCAATTTCTATTACCGCTTTGAACCCAGCAGCGGCTCGTCGGTAGAGGTGGCGGAGAAGTAGATTATGAATAGGTGACACTTTGATAGTTAACCGCTGGCATCTTTTGTATGAAAAATAGCCAAGAACTTTGACGTGGATTGGTTGAATTAAATACCGAGGAAGAGCTTTCAAAATCAGGCTCCAACTAATATAGAATACACCATTCCTTATATCAAATCTCTTCTCATGGAAATCAAATTGGCTCTATTTTCTATTATTTATAGGTGAATACTAATCAATTATAGTTAGCACACAATGATTTATATCTAATCCACTATTATTTATCCTTTCCTCTTTAAGATTTATATTTTCCTTATTATCATTTTATGTTTACTTTTAGTTAATTAAATTTCCCGTTTAAATAATTATAGTTACCTAACTATTCAATATATTTGTCGTTATTCTATTTACATCTTCATATAAAATAAATATTTTTATAGAAATTTGATTTTATAGTCTATTTTCAATCAATACTCATCCTCTATCATGACTAAAATTCCAGAAAAACTATATGACATTTCCCAGGCTGATCTCTATGCCACCCTGCATTTGTTATTGACAAACTATCGCGCCAAGCAAAGCCAGCTTGCTGCCTTCATGGGCAAATATACGATCGCCTGGGGCAATGATTTTGAGGCCGAAATAGAAGCTGCGGAGGCGCTGCCCGACCGCCAACAGCGGGGCGAAATGTCAGAAACATTGAGGCTCGAAATGCTCCCGCTTCACGAAACCTGTTTGAATCGCTGGCAGGATTTGAAACGCTACATCAGCAGTGCCTATCCCGAATACGAACTCAAGCCGAAGTTCGAGGCTGCCGGCAGTAAATATTATTCGCTTGCCGTCAATTTCAATTGGGAGGACGCCAAGACCATGCACTTGGATGCGATAAAATTTATGACGAACCACAGCGCCGCGCTCGAAATGGGTGGCGAAAATATGCCCGCCGGTTTCCCCGCGCTCTACAACGCCGACTATCAGGCCTGGCTACAGAAATACAATCTCTTTATGCCTGCCCGCCAAACTACCCAAGCCACGGTTCAAAAAATAAATGCCAACAATGATTTGTTTCGCAAACGCGCCATGAAACTCTGTGCCGATGCTCAAGCCTGTTTCAGAAAAAACCCGGCAATAGCCCAACTGTTCGTTTGGGCCATATTGAAAAGGCTCGTCACGCCGCCCAAGGATTCCACACTCATCGTCAAGATTTTGCTCGCCGAATCTGACACCCCGGCAAGCGGTGCCCTCTTCGTGTGGACCAACAAAAAGACCAGCAAATCGAGAAAGATAACAGCAGATAAAACCGGAGTGATTGTGCTAAAAAAAATACCGCACACTCTCTATCTCTGGCAGGTCTCTCTCGAAGGACGAGCAACGGTTTCGGGTAAAAAAAGAATTAAAACCGGCGTGCATTCCCGCCTGACGGTTCGGTTGAAGAGTTGACCGGTACCGGTAAGAAAATATTTTAAGGGAAAAAGTTATTCAGCATCAGTTGTAGGGTCATTGCGCTCTTCCTTTAGCTTCAAATCATAATTAGAAAGAACCCACTCGATGTTTTTCAAAATCCTCTTACTACTACCGCGCATATTCAGCACATCTCTTCTGCTTAGCTGACAGATATCTTCCAAAGTCTCGATTTCATATTTTCTAAGAATAGATAATGTTAGGGATGAAAGACTGAAATGTCGAATGGGGCGATGGAATAAACCGGGATCAGATTTATTCGGTCTTTTCGCCAAACTTAATCCGAAGCTAATAAGGAGTTCTTGGATTTCAATAACAGACTTTTTACCGAAGTTATTTATTGCCATTAAATCTACAACACTATAGGGAACTAACTGAGCCAGCGTTTCAATTTTCATAGCCTTCAACCCATTAAAAGCGCGCACAGATATGTTGAAATCTTCCAAAGGCCGCAACAATAATTTTTCCCCTTCATCTTTATGCGGCTCCTCTCTTTTCAATTTTTCTAAAGCCTCTGCTTCTTTTGTTGTGGTATCAACATGGCTGGCAAAGTGAGCCAACGCATACTGGATTTTATACAACATTCTATCCAATAACCGCTTGATAGTTGCAACGGTTAGGTCTAAATCCTTGGCGATAGATTCCAAACACGCTCCGCGATGCCATGCCTGCGTCAATATGTAAACATCGCGCTCAGACAATCTAACAAATTTTATCAAGGCTGGCGTAAGCAAAATCTTTACAAACTGACGATAGTATTTCTCCTTCATCATTTCGGCATCCAGTTCTTCAAAATCCATATTCATGGGGATAAATTTTAAAAATGAAATTAGGAAGAAAATGTAAGAAAAAGAAGAAGGGGACGGGATAGTTCATATTCCGTTCCACCTTCTATAGAATTATTTATTCGTTCTGCATCTATCAACCCACCAACATAGTCCCAGCCCAAAGCACCCACTTAATGCCCTTGCTAAACTTCGCTTATTGTTTGACGAGTTTGGCGGTTTGCCCTGCGGCTTTTATGAAATAGAGGCCAGAGTTGAATTGAGCAATATCAATCCACGTTTTTGTTCCGTTCAATACACCCGAATGGACGATTTGTCCCAATTCATTATAAACGGTAAATCTCTTATCTGCAACCGATGAAGACAGAATTAATTGAACTCTATCAGAGGATACAGGATTGGGCACCAATACAAGGCCTGATGTATTTTCAAGTTCCTGCGTAGCGGAGATATCGTAATAAAAATTGGCTGAAGTGGCGCTACATCCGTTTGCATCGCTTATTTCAACAGTATAGTATCCATTTTGTGTTGCGATATAGATTTGGTTGATGGCACCGCCAATCAGATTCCCTTCCAAATACCATTGGTAGGTGGAAGCTGCGGTGGCTTGCAAGGTATCGTTGGTAACCGTGATGCTGACAGTGGGAAGAGGGTTTACGGTTATGTTTAAAGAACCCGAAACCGCACTGCATCCGTTTGCATCAGTAGTGCTAACCGAATAGGCACCGGATGAACCGACATAAAAGCATTGACTGGTTTCGCCGTTGTTCCATTCATAAGTAATGAATACAGTCTGGGTACATAGTTGAGTAGAATCTCCAAAACAAAGGATGGAGTCCGGAGTCCCGATATGGGGAATTAAGGCCTCATTCACGGTTAATCTCGCACCGGTAGAGGTCGTAGAGTCGCAATCGTTTTTAACCATCACGGTATAGCTTCCGGTATCGGTGATGGCTGCTACTTGGATGGTGTAAGAGTTCGCTGTTGCGCCGTTTATATTCGCCCCATTTCTTTTCCACTGATAGGTAGGCGAAGGGCTGCCGGTTGCCGACACCTTGAACGTTGCGCGAGCGCCGGAACAAACAGCAGAGTCTTTGGGATTTGACGAAATAGCCACACCGGTACAGGCCGCCGGTGCTGCACCAAATTTTACGAGGAAGGCATCAAAGTTTGCACCGCCAAAAGTATTTTGATAGCCGCCAGAGGCGATGCCAGCACTACTGGAAGTTTCTCCCGCCATATAAACATTGCCGAAATTATCAGGAGCCAAGCTGACGCTATTGGCACATTCTCCAAGGGTTCCTCCATAGTAGGTAGCAGAATAGCGGGTGGTGCCATCGGGAGCAAACTTGGCAAGAAAAGCATCTGTGCCTCCGCCAATGGTGTTTTGAAATCCACCGGATGAAAGACCTTTACTGTCAGTTTGTCCTGCCAGATATATATCCTCTGCTGCATCAACCGCCACTTTTGCTATCAATTCATTATTAGCTCCACCATAATAGGTAGCCCACTGAAGCGAGGTCCCGTTGTCGTCAAACTTTGCCAGATAAGCATCGCCGAAAGTGCTGGTGTTGTTGCTCTGATAAGTGGTTTGAAATGCACCAGGGGTAGCAAAGCCAGAGGTGCTGAGCGTAACTCCCGCCAGATAAACATGTCCTGATTTATCCACAGCTACCGAATGACATTCATCCGTTCCGTTTCCTCCAAAATAAGTTCCCCACAAACGGGTGCCCGCCGAATCAAACTTGGCAACAAAAGCATCTGCGCCATCCGGCACAGTTTTGTACGCGCCCAGCGAAGCAATTCCGGTAGTGCTTGGCGTGAAGCCTGCCAGATAGACATGGAAGGAATCGCCGACCGTGACTCCCCGCCCTCTTTCATAATCGGCACCGCCATAATAGGTTCCCCAACGACGATTGCCATTGGCATCGAACTTGACGAGAAAAGCATCCGTACTGCCGCCTAAAGAGTTTTGATGACCTCCGGAGCCAATTTGAGTCGTAGTAGCACTACTGGTCTGCCCTGCCAGATAGACATTTCCCAAAGCATCTACTGCAACGCTATGGCCTTCATCTATCCCTGCACCTCCATAATAGGTTCCCCACTGCACGACCCCACTCGAATTGAACTTTACCAAAAAAGCATCGGTTTTATCAGTAGCTCCTTCATTTATAAGGTTGTCAAACCCACCCGATGCTATGCCACTGCTGCTTTGAGTGACACCGGCTATATACACGTCGCCGGTGTTTTGATCAACAGCAATTCCTTTTGCCTGGTCATCGCCGGTTCCGCCATAGTAAGTTCCCCAAAGGCGATTACCTAATGAATCGAACTTGATAAGAAAAACATCCGGCGCTCCTTGATTATAAGTCTCTTTGTGGCTTCCCGGAGTGGCTATCCCGTTTGTGCTCACCGTATAGCCCGTTAAATAAACATTGCCCGAGGCATCGGTAGCTACCGCATAAGCGTAATCATCATTTACTCCTCCCAAATAGGTAGCCCAACTACGGCTATCCTGCGCCTTGGTTTCTGTACGAGCAACCAATAGGAAGAACGAAACTAAAAGAAGAGACCGGAAAAAAAGAGATGGCTTTTTCATAGTTCAAAGGTTTTATTGCTTCACGAATTTACGTGCGTAGCCATTCAGTTTAATCAGATACATACCCGATGCAAGTTTTGAAATATCAAGCCTCGTATTTTTGCTTAGAGCCATATCCTTTAAAACCAACTTACCGGTGGCCTCATACATTTCATATTGACTGCCTATCCATTCTGTAGCCATTTCCATTTGCAATAGGTCTGATGCCGGGTTTGGATAGATTTTAAAATCTCCCTGTGCAGCCAAATCATTAATACCGGTAATCAGGATACCGGTGGACATAGAATAACATCCATTCACATCCACAATCTGAACCGTATAACTGCCCGGTTGATTAGCGACATAGACCGGAGAAGTAGCCCCCGCAATCGGACTTCCGTCCTTAAACCATTGGTAAGAAACGGCATTGAATGAAGAAAGCGTATCGCCTTGCCGTACGATCGAAACAGAAGTCGCCGGATAAACAGAAATATTTTTTCGTCCCGAAATCGTAGTGCAACCATTCGTAGCCGTCACGCTGACCCAATAAGCTCCGGCAAATTTGGCATAAGTACAGTTGGTCGTTGATCCGTTGCTCCACAGATAAGTATCAAAGGTATTTGGCGCACATATCTGGCTAGAATCACTGCCGCAGATCAACGTGTCGTTGGTAGCAAGAGCCGGTGCCGCAGGCAGTGGTTTCACTACAATCTCAACAATGGGTGTCGTGTCGCTGCAATTGCCCGCTCCTACATAATAACGGTAGAACATGTTTTGGGTTAATGAAATAGTAGAGTAGGTATTTTGAGTAGCGCCTACAATGTTGGTGAAGTTATTGAACGTAGAAGACTGTTGCCACTGACCAGTACCTCCCGAACCTCCGGTGATGCTCAAGAGACTGATGTCACCAGAACAAACACTATCCGGCGCGGCGGCAATGAATCCTGCATCTACGCTGGTACCTACCGACATGATAACCTTTGCAGAGGTAGCAGGCGAACCGGCGACACAAGGCAAAGAAGAAGTCATGGTACAAATAACTGTGTCGTTATTATTCAGCGTGCTGCTGCTGAATGTGGCGCTGTTGGTTCCTACCACAGTGCTGTTAATCTTCCACTCGAAGGTGGGTGTATTTCCGCCGCCCGCAGGGGTAGCTGTAAAGGTTACCGGTTCGCCGGGACAGATAGGATTGGCAGAAGCCATCACCGCTACCGAGGCAATCAGCGAAGACGATACCGTCATTACGATTGGGTTAGAAGTGGCAGGCGAATTGGTGGCACAGGCCAAATTTGAAGTCATCACACAACGCACCGTGTCGCCGTCATTTAAGTTTGAATTAGAATAATTAGGGCTGTTAGTCCCTACCGCCGAACCGTTCACCAACCATTGATAGGAAGGTGTAGTCCCGCCATTGATCGCAGTCGCGGTAAAATCAACCATAGTGCCCGGACAAACTGCCGTCGAAGACGCACTAATGCTCACCGAAGCAACCGCCGTGGAAGAAGCACTAATAGTCACAGAAAAGGTAGCCGATGCCGCGTTCGCATCTGTAATGGTCAGCGTATAATCACCCGCACAAAGTCCGAAAATGGAATCCGAATTTTGAGTAGGAATAGTACTCCAAGTAAAATTATAAGGCGCGCTTCCTCCGCTTGGATGTGCTGCTGCCGTTCCGGTACATTGACCTACGCAGGGAATATTTTGTGTGGTGATATTGGCATTGATGCCCACCAAGCAAAAATCAATCACATGCCAAACCTCCGTACTGCGCGTATCAGCTACGCTGCGCGAAGCCCCGCCTGCCGCAGCCGAGCTGCCTATCGAGGCCAGTGTTCCTCCCACCGGAATCTGTCCGCCGATGGATGAAACTGTATGACAGTTATTAATGTTCGCATCAAATTTCACAAAATGAATTTCCTGATCCTCCGTTCCGTTCGAAACATCGTTATCATTTAGATAGCCTACCACCGCATAGCCACTGTCGCTCGTCTGAACAATACCATACCCCTCGTTTCCGTCCGGATAAGTACGCGGCGTCCCAAGCCAATTTCCATAAAGCGTGGTACCAAAAGTCCGGTTCCATTCATAATCACCATTGCTATCAAACTTTGCCAAATACTGTTCCCTCAATCCAAGCGTAGGATGGCTCATCCCTCCTATTATAGCAAAGCCCTCATCATTTGTTTGAATTAAACGACGTGCATTATTATCGTTCGTCGGCGAACCAAAAGCACGAGTAAACACCAGACCGCCATTACCATTCAATTTCACCAAACCATACTTCCAGTTAAAAGCGTTCGAAGTATTCTTCATAGCAAACTCACCCGTCATCGCATAGCCTCCGTCATTCGTCTTCACAATACTCTTTCCATTATCATTTCCATATATTCCCTGAAAAGGATCGCGGATCACAGAACCCCACACAAAAGCCCCCGCCGCACTCACTTTAGCCGCATAAAAATCAGTGGAAGAAGAAGCCACCACTCCCGTATAATAATAGGTATTACCACAGATCACATACCCGCCACCATGCGCTTCGGCAATCGAGAAGCCAATATCGGCCTTTCCTCCAAGTTGCCCTACCTTGCTATCCCAATCAAAACTTCCGTCCCTTTTCAGCTTCACTATATACATATCCCCGCTTCCGCCCGAATTGGTCGTTCCCGCAATCGCATAACCGCTATCTGCCGTCTGAATAATCTGCTCCCCTTTATCAACTACACTTGTTCCCACTGCGCGCGTCCAATCCACCACGCCGAAACTGTCCAATTTAATCACATAAATATCTCCCGCGCCGCCAAAAGAATTCGTATAGCCCGCAGCGATAAATCCCCCATCAAAAGTTTTAACAAGAGAATGAACATAGTCCTCGGCGGCGCCTCCTACAATTCTCGTCCATTGAGTCACCCCCGTACTACTTATCTTCGTAATAATCGCATCGCGCGTCGTGGCCACACCTGCAGAATCCACCTGCCCCGCCATCACATACCCTCCATCACTCGTCTGCACCACCGCAAACGCTTGATCATTATTATCTCCACCAATAGCCAAAGCCAACGTATTCTGAGAAGACAGCCTCCCCACCAATCCAAAAGTGAAAACCAGCACAACAATAAATGACTGCAATTTCAGACCGAAATTGATTCTGCGGTAAAAGTTATCTAGCATAATAATTCTTTAGTTTTATGAATTTAGGATGCGAATATACTATTTGAAAAGACTATGCTTACTAAAATTTGTGGCTGTCCAAGCCCAATCAAAGCTCGATAATTTGGGCGCGCCCTCAATCCCGATTCTTCCAAAATATTTTGGAAGAATCGGGATTGAAGGCAGGCTTTACGTTCCAATCTTTTCTGCTCAAGTTTATTCAAAACCAGAGCAATCATTTGATTATTTCGAATAAAACTATTCATAAAATCGCCACCGCACTCCCCCCTTGAATGACACATCGGCAGCGGGATATTGATAGGCGCTGTAGTAGCCTTTGCCTCCGAGTGCTGAGGTGAGGTTGTCCACTTTGAGAAAAATGCGCACTGTTTTGATTTTTACGTTGAGAAAGATGTCGAGTATAGGACTAGATTTATTTGTAGTGTAGGTGGGATAGAACGCACCTAGGAATGGGTCGTAGTAGGGGGCATTGTTCGGGTAGCGGTAGCGCAAATCTACACCGAGCGAAAACCAAAGAGCCTTTTTGAAGAGGCGGTTTTCATAATAGATGCTACTGCGAGTAACGAGTCGAGGATAGGTTTGGCGTACATAGCCGTTAGTGGTGGTATAGGTGTACCATACGTCATTATCAAAATGTAAGCCCACGACGCTATGCCGGTTGGCGGCATGAAATACAAAGATATTTTCAACACCGGTGGTGACATAAGGAGAGGCCTTACCCGGATAGACTGGCAGGTGGTCTGCTACGTGGTAATTTACATCAGCCGTAATACCGTAGGGAATATTCTGATACTTCCCTCCTATGGTCATGATTTTTGTTTTGGGTAGATCATAAGTCCAGGATTGGGGAAAGTAATGGAAGCTTTCGTAGATGAAAGGCGCTTCTTTCAATTGGTAAGAGAAATTTCCGGTGAGCATACCTACCTTGCCGAAGTCATAGCCGGCAAGGGCGTCTATCAGAAGGTCATTTCGATTCCAGCCATAGATGAAATAGGTAGCGGCCCCTTTGTAAATTAATTTAGATCGAGCGGAAAAATTGTTTCGGATATAACCCGTTACGTAGAGATTGCCAAACTAGTCATAGGCATAGTTATTTTTAACAAAATAGTAATCATATCCTGCTTCGGCATGGGCGATGAAGTCTTTTTCGATAAAGGTCGAATCCGAGGTGAGTTTTCGAGGCTGCAAATCGAGCATGATGGTGTTCCCTGTTTTGAGGTATTGAAGACGATTGCTTACTGTATCTTGGTTAAAGAAAGATGCATAATAATCAGGATCAGGACTGGCATCCAGAAAACGATAGGTCTGCTGCTCAATGTTTAAATGATGAGATATTTTGAAAATGGGAAGTATGGTTTTAACTTCAGTAGTATCGTTTTTTCGTTCGTAGTATCTCTTGCCAACATTATACGAACTCTTTAAGTGAAAGTCAATCTGACGATAATTGTTTTCGGCCTTTTCCACCGTCACCGGCACTAATTTTTTCTGAAAATAGGAGCCATTGAAAGGGTCGGCGCGTACTCCTCCGTTTTCCTGTACTTTGTTATTGTTTAGGATAAAATCAGCCTGAACATTCCAATGCTTATTTTTAGAATTATAAATAGCATAGAAATTAAAGCCGTTGTCATTCGCTCTTTGGTTTTGATAAGCGCCACGTGAAAAAATACGAGTGAAATCCACGCCGTAAAATAAAATGTTCTTCACCTGGTGGGCAAACCTCCCTTGAAATAATTGTTCGTTGTTCAAACCCAGAATCATAGACAATTCTGCATAAGGCCGAATTACCCGATAGTAGCGAATAGAATCTATGTGGTAACGATAAAGATTAAATTGGTTGAATCCGGCGTTAAATCCTACGGATGTATTGTGGTCAAAGACAATGGGATAGGCAGCAGTCCCGGTGTTGCCGGTGTTCAGATATTCTTTTCCCCAGCGCTGAACAAAATTATATTCCTCCAGATTATAGATAGTAGAATCTATTCTGTAAAGCCGATCTGGCTCAGCAGCGATATACCATGTATCGTTTTTAGAAACAGGTTTCGAGGCTTGGACAGAGTCTTCAGATACAGAAGATGCGGCGAGAGGAATGAACCAGAACAAAGAAAAGAAACAGAATAATGAGGGTAATAAATAACGGAAGTGCCATCTGCATTTACAATTATTCAAACGACTGTGCGCCCTCCCCGACTTTCCTCCATTCCAACATTCCATTCAAATACTCTTCAGCAATTCGACAATAATCTTCGTCATGTGCGGTTCCGCAGCGGCAGCCTTCTTCAATACAAACTCATGAGATACATGATCGGCTTTCTCTGGTGGATACCCCATATCGCTGATTACTGAAATAGCAAAGACTTGCAGGTTCATGTGGCGAGCTACTACCGTTTCGGGAGTGGTGGACATTCCGACCGCATCGGCTCCCATTCGAGCAAACATTTGGTATTCAGCAGGGGTTTCAAAGGTAGGGCCTTGCACACCGGCATATATTCCGGTATGGCAACGAATGTCATTATCCAAAGCAATCTTCAACCCCATTTTTACTAGTTCCGGGTTATAGGCATCATTCATATTGGGAAAGCGCGGACCGAGTTCATCGTAATTTTTTCCACGCAAAGGATGTTCGGGCTGTAGGTATATATGATCGGTGATAATCATCAGGTCGCCCACTTCAAAATCTGCGTTCATACCACCCGAAGCATTAGAAATCAACAGAGTCTTTACACCCAGAAATTTCATTACCCGAACCGGAAAAGTCACCTCTTCCATCGAGTATCCTTCGTAATAATGAAAGCGGCCACTCATCGCAACGACCCGCTTTCCTCCCAGTTCGCCAAATATCAGGCTGCCTTTGTGGCCTACCACCGTGGAGACCGGAAAATGCGGAATGTCAGAATAGGCAATCTGTTGATGGACTGAAATTTCTTTAGTCAACTTTCCTAGACCAGAACCAAGAATAACCCCATAATGGTATTCGCCTATGATTTTGGATTTTAGGAAATCAGTTGTTTCCTGAATAGCTTGCAATAGGTTTTTCATGGTTCAGATAAATCAGTTTTTTTGTTTGGTAGAAGTGATAAATTGAAGTACATCATCGGTGAATCTTTCCCCATCGCTAAATAAAAATCGGACTGCAATCGGCTGCACAAAGATTTCCAATTTATTCTTCAAAAACCAAGCCCCGTGTTCTTCGAATCGCGCTGCATCCTTTTCTGTGGTGACCAATACCTTCTTGACTTCACCTAAATTGTGGAAGGTTTCGCGAATGGCTTCCAAATCATATTGATCAAAACTATGGTGGTCCTTATAATCGCGGACATATACTTTGCGCGCCAAATTATCAAGATGGCCTTTCAAAGCATCGAAGCGGGCAATACCGCAAACAAGTAAGACATCTGTATCTTTTGACACCTGAATTTTGTTTCCAAGCTCGAAAAAAGAATAGACTGTCCCATATTCAAGAGTGGAAAAATAAATCCTTTGGTAAGGTAAGGGCTTTAGTTCCCGAATCAGGCTATCTCTTTCTATCACCGATAATTCCGAAGGGCATTTGGAAACAATAATCATATCTGCACGGCGATAATTCTTTTTGGATTCGCGCAGCCAGCCCACTGGAAATAGATGGTCGCGAGTAAAAAGGTTAGCATATTCAGTGATTAAAATTGAAAGGCCCGCACGCACCCCTCGATGTTGAAAGGCATCATCGAGCAAAATAACCTCCGTTTCGGGATGGCTGTTCAGAATGGAGGGAATCCCTAATACGCGGTCTTCGCAAACGGCCACGATTGTTTCGGGGTACTTCAATTTGAACTGCCGGGGTTCATCACCAATCTGGGAAGCGGGTGTATGGGCATCTGCCAATACAAAACCATGCCCTTTTCTGCCGTATCCACGACTTAGAGTGGCAACTTTATAAAGATATTGTAACTGAAAGATCAGATATTCAATATGAGGAGTCTTGCCCGTGCCACCCATAGACAGGTTCCCTACAGAGATGACCGGAAAATCAAAACGCAACGATTTGAAATATTTCTTGTCGTAGAGAAAATTTCTAAAACCGGTAATCAGGCCGAAAACAAGAGCAAAAGGATAAAGAAGTATTTTTGAAACGGTATTGATATTTTACGGTTTAAAATCAAATGTATGAAGATAAAGGACATCACAGATTTTCTGGAACTCATAGCCCCCCTGCATTTTCAGGAAAGCTATGATAACAGTGGGCTGATTGTGGGAGACAAAAATGCCTCGGTGAAAAAGGCTTTAGTAACACTGGATGTAACTGAAGATGTGGTTCAGGAGGCTATCCGAGAAAAATGCCAGTTAATTATTGCCCACCATCCCATTATTTTCAGCGGTATAAAGAAGTTGAATGGGACAAATTATGTGGAGCGGGTAATCATCAATGCCATTAAAAACGACATAGCCATCTACGCCATCCATACAAACCTTGACAACGTATTAGAAGGAGTGAATGCGAAAATCTGCGAACAACTTGACCTGCGAGATTGCCGCATTCTATTGCCGAAAAAGAATCTGCTGAAAAAGATATTCACCTTCATTCCCGTTCAGCATCATGAACAGGTGAGTCGGGCAATATTCAACGCCGGGGCCGGGCATATCGGCAACTACAGCGAAACATCTTTCAATTCCTCTGGCAGCGGAACTTTTCGCGGCAACAACTCAAGTAACCCGGCAGTAGGCAAAAAGGGAGTGTTGGAAAAGGTGGAGGAAATAAAATTTGAAGCCATTTTCCCTGCGCATTTAGAGCAAGCGGTCATTAATGCCTTAATACAAGCTCATCCTTATGAAGAAGTGGCTTATGATATTGTTGCGCTTGAGAACTCTTTTTCCAAAGTGGGAAGTGGAATGGTGGGAAGCCTAAAAAAACCAATGGATGAAATGTCCTTTTTGAAAATGGTGAAGAAGCAATTAAAAACTAAGGTGATACGCTATACGGAATTGAGGAAAAAGCCGATAGAAAAAGTGGCTGTCTGCGGCGGTTCGGGAAGGTTTCTGTTAAATCAAGCCATTGCCGCCAACGCAGATGTTTTTATCACTGCCGATTTCAAATATCATGACTTTTTTGATGCGGAAAACAAAATCGTTGTGGCGGACATTGGACATTACGAAAGTGAACAATTTACAAAAGAACTCCTCACCCAAAGAATTTTGGATAATTTTCCTAGATTTGCCGCCCTGATTTCCGAAACAAATACAAATCCAATCAATTACTTATAACAATGACAGCAACAAAAGATCTTACCATGGACGAAAAACTCGTCCAACTATGGGAACTACAACAAATTGACACCAAAATTGATAAAATCCGCATCCTGAAAGGAGAATTGCCGATTGAGGTAAAGGAAATGGATGACGAAATCGAAGGCCTACATACCCGCTTGGGAAATATGAAGGAGGAGGTGAAAGAACTGGACGAAGAGATCAAAAACCGGAAGAATGCCAAGGCACTTGCCAAGGAGTTGATTTCTCGTTATGAGAAACAACAAGACAATGTGAAAAACAATCGGGAGTACGATGCACTGTCGAAAGAGATCGAACTTCAGCGACTAGAGATGCAGTTGTGTGATAAGAAAATCACTGATGCAACTGCTCGTATAGATGCAAAACAGGCCGGATTAGATGAAACCGAAAAGTTGATTGCAGATCGGGAAAAGCACCTAAAGAAAAAGAAAAAAGAGCTGGATAAGATTATTGAAGAAACTGATATCGAAGAGAAAGTACTTCAAAAAGAATCGGACAAACACGCAAAAAAGGTGGAAGAGCGCCTTTTAAAAGCATATCATCGTATCCGGGGCGCTTATAACAACGGACTGGCTGTCGTTGCGGTTCTTCGCGATGCTTGCGGCGGTTGCTATGCTAAGATTCCACCACAAAGACAATTAGAAATCCGTCAACGCAAACGAATCATTACTTGCGAACATTGTGGACGCATCCAGATTGGATGGGAAGGTTCTGAAGAGCAGAATTAATACTAGTTACATAAATTGTCTGATGCCCTATCAATCAAAATTGATAGGGCATCTTTCGTTAAAGGAGTTGCTGTAAGCTGTAATCTTGCAAAGGCTTAGGCAAGTAGCTTAAGCCTGAAGGAGTTCAGTCCTCCATAAAACAGCGGTGTCATTGCGATTTCGATTCCATTAAAATCAATTTGAGAATCGGAAGAAGCAATCTTCCATTGTGTATTTCATAAAGCCAAAAATACAAAGGGGAATCCATGCCCTTGACAATTGAAAACCCTAATTAAAGTAGTCATCAAGTTCAGTGCCATCAAGTTCCGTTGGAACTATTCTTGGTGTTTTGTTTTACGGTTCAACGACCACCGGTACCAGTCGCATCTTTAACCTAGCGTGGGTGCCGGTGTTGATGTCTTTTAGTGTTATTCGGGTATGGCAGCCGGTGGCGGTGATGGTCACTTCATAGCGCGTAGGGTCTATGTTTGATGCCGTTGCCACTCCTTCGGCGTCGGTGGCGAGGTTTGTGTCAATTATGTCTTCGTCTTCAGAATGGAGACGGATAGAGGCATTGGCAACCGGTGTATTGTCGGTGCTGTTAGTGACTTGTATGGTGATAGCGGCAGAACCCGGCGGGTTGATGTTACGCTGAATGGCTGCCCAAGTAAAGAGTTTGGCGATTTCAAAATCATTTTTGCCAATAATGTCTCCGTCTTTACAGACTTCGATGGCGATAGCATAGGCGGCGTTGTTGGCCAAGATTTTGGCTTGCGTAGCCGAACCGGTTTCGCGGGCATCCATGAAGGCCTCATATTTATCTTCATAAGCCAAGGCATCAGTGGCATATTGTCCGGGGAAAGCACCGGGCATGTTTTGTCCACCGGCATCGAGGGTAGCCGTGTTTTCGGTCATAAAGAGCATGGCCGCGTCGTTCATGGTGATGGTGAATTCCCAGTTGCCATTACCGGCTTTGTTATAGTTGTTGAAACCGGCGGCTTCGAGGCGCGGCTTCCAGGTGAGTTTAGAAAAAGAAAGTTCGTCCTCTATATACCGTTTGAGGGTTTGCCAGTTGAGGAGGCACTTGTCGTTTAGCGCCTTGAGTTCGATGCGAAGAATTTCGGAGGCTTCGCCACGCGCATCTTCGTCGGGCAGGGCGCGGGCGGCGGTGATGGCGGCGCGAAGCGCATTGGAGACAGCGCCACCGGCGTATTTCCCTTTTAGGGCGGAGAAAAGACTTTCGTTGTTGTCAAGGTTATCGCCTACAATTTCACATCCGCTGTAGAGAGCGGCTTGTGTACAACGATATCTTGCTTTGGCGGATTCGGATTGTGACATGGGATGAAAGGTTTAAGGATGAAATGATTTTTGTGTTTGTATTTATGTACCGATGTTTAGTACTGCGAAGTAGAAAAATAATTTTTATAAAAAGAAATTTTTCGTTAAAAAAATGGATGGGCGTTATAACGTATGTATCTTTTAAAACCACCCGACGACGAAAATCGAAATGCAGGCCAAAGTTTCCTATTTTGGCTAAATAAGGCGGGGAGCCGGTCTCTTCTAACTATTTATGATGGATTTAGATAAAACAGCCATGTTTATTTGTTAAAAATAGATGTTTCTGAACATTAATGATGGTATTATATGATTTTTGACAGATCATAATACATTTCTCGCAGGTCATAAATGGTTTCTCACACATCATAATTCATTTCTCACGCACTATAATTGGTTTCTCATAGACCTTAATCCATATCTCACATATCATAATGAGTTTCGCAGGAATCTTAATAGATTTCTCAGCAGGTATAATTCATATCTGTTTAATAGTGGAAGACCTTCTGGCTGAGATTAGGGGTTCTGCACTTGGCATTTTTTTGTTGCGCTTTGAGGATATGGGTGTTGCGTGTTCCACTCATCCGGAGTCATATATTTAGTATGAAACTTTCTGTATCCAAGGTTCATCCTAATAAGTGTTTGATCCTAATTTCTCCACAGCTATAGTCATGGCTAAAGCCATTTAGCAAGAGCCGGATGCTCACCACGATGAAGCGTGGTGTTATAAACGGCCATTCATGGCGGAAGGTTTAGTGCAAAACCGGCTTGGCTTTAGCCAGAGAAATAATCATGTTTTGAACGTAATTGCAGCTTAACTTATTGGCAAATCACCAAAGAGGGAATGGTTTGTTTTGAAACGGGCGTTTCTACGGAACTTAATGCAAAGGCAAGATATATACCGCTAAAGGTATCGGTCTTACAGAGCTAAAATGCAGGAATGACAAACTCCTACGGTCTATTTGCGGTCAAACGCTAACCTTTCTCCTTTTATGGATTCAGTAAATAGTCCTTGGTCGTAAACTAAGTTGCCATTCACAAAAGTCTTTTCCACTTTGCCCCTGAATTCTTTTCCTTCAAATGGGCTCCATTTACATTTGTAGAGTATGTTTTCCTGATTCACCTTCCATGTTTTGTGGATGTCAATCAGCGCCAGATCGGCGTAATATCCTTCGCGCACATAGCCGCGGTCTTTGATTTGAAAACATTCAGCCGGTTTGTGACACATTTTGTCTGCAATCTTCTCCAACGAAATTTTTCCGTCATGATAAAACTCTAACATCATGTTGAGTGCATGTTGAATCAAAGGCAAACCGGAAGGTGCTTTCAGATAAGTATTGTTCTTTTCCTCCATCGTATGTGGCGCATGGTCGGTCGCGATGATGTCTAAGCGATCATCCAGCATAGCTTGAAACAGAGCGGCCTTATGCCGCGCTTCTTTGATAGCCGGGTTGCACTTGATTTTGCTGCCTAATGAGGCATAATCACTCTTATCAAACCACAGGTGATGGACACATACTTCGGCAGTAATTCTTTTGTCTTTCAGAGGAATATCGTTTCTGAAAAGATTCAATTCTTCGGCGGTGGAAATATGAAGAACATGCAAGCGGGAATTATGCTTCTTGGCCAAATTCACCGCAAAGGCAGATGAATTAAGACAAACCGTTTCGTTCCTGATTTCGGCATGGCATTCAAAGGGAATGTTTTCGCCGTATTCCTTTTTGTATTCTTCGGTTCTTTCTTTCACCAGCCGGTCATCTTCGCAATGGGTAGCAATCAATATATCATTACAAGCGCTGAATATTTTATCCAGAATATCCGGATCATCTACCAACATATCACCGGTAGAAGAACCCATAAAAATCTTAATGCCGCAAACTTTTGTCTTGTCCACCTTCATCAACTCATCCAAGTTCCGCAGGTTAGTGCCCATGAAAAAAGAATAGTTGGCTAATGATGTATTGGAAGCGATGGTGTATTTGTCTTCCAACAAAGCAATGGTCGTGGCGGGAGGATTAGTGTTGGGCATTTCCATGAACGAAGTAACCCCACCGGCCACTCCGGCTCGTGACTCTGAATAAATCGTGGCCTTGTGCGTTAAACCCGGCTCTCGAAAATGAACCTGATCATCAATAATACCGGGCATGAGATACAAACCAGTAGCATCTATTTCCGCCACTTTAAATTTCACATCAAAGGAAGTGTCTATTCTTTCAATTCGATTTCCTCGGATTAAAACATCGCCGGAAAAAATCTTTCCTTCATTAATTACTTGTGCATTTCTGATGATAAAGCTGTTCATAGATGATGTCGTTTAGCGTTTCCAACTTCGCAGTTTATGGCCATAAACGCTGTAATAAAGAATAAATAAATAGCAGGGGACCAAGATCCAATAGGCTTCTCTGGCACCGATAAAATCTATATCTGCCATTCTTCCATAAGCCAGCGGCAGCAAGGCTCCTCCGGCGATGGCCATAATCAATAAAGCAGAACCGGTCTTGGTAAATTTCCCCAAACCTTCTATGGCAAGCGGCCAGATAGCGGGCCACATCAGGGCGTTTGCCAAACCCAGCAGGGCAATAAACAAAACCGAAACATAGCCTTCTGTCTGAATAGCCATTATGCTAAATAGGATGCCCACAATGGAAGAATAAGCCAAGGCTTTGGCTTGCGTGATAAAGCGCGGAATGGTGAAAATGCCGATTACATAACCAACCAGCATGGCGATCAATGTATAGGCGGTAAAGTTTTTCGTTTCCGATAGTTGTATGCCCTGCGATTGTCCGTAACTACCAATCGTATCGCCGGCCAGCACTTCTACCCCCACATATAGAAACAAGGCGGCCACACCCAACATTAAATGAGGAAACTGCAATACGGAAGTCTTGTCGCTTATCGAAGCGTTTTCGTCTTTCCCTTCTTCAATTTCGGGCAGTGGCGAAAACCGAATGGCAATTCCTAAAACGGTTAAGGCAGCAGCCATGAGGGAGTATGGTAGAATTACCCGCTGCGCTAATTCATCTAATCGCGCTGTTTTCTCGACAATGTTCATCGTTTGCAATTCTTTGACCAAGACATCTGCGTCAGATAATACAATCGCGCCGAGAATTATAGGGGCCAACACTCCGGCGGCTTTATTGAAAATCCCCATGATGCTGATTCGCATAGCCGCACTTTCAATAGGGCCGACAATAGTTACATAAGGATTGGAAGCAGTTTGCAAGATTGAAAGACCGGTGCCGATTACAAATAGTCCGGTGAGAAACAAGCCATAGGTGCGTGTCATAGCGGCTGGAATAAATAGCAAAGCGCCCACTGCCATCACCAGCAAGCCCAGCATCATTCCTTTTTTGAATCCTGTTTTGCGCAACAGCCAAGACGAAGGCAAAGCCATGACAAAGTAGGAGATGTAAAAAGCAAAGGCAACAAAGAGCGATTCGAAAGTGGTGAGTTCACAGGCAATACGCAGATATTGAATCAGCGTGCCATTCAGCCAAGTGATGAATCCGAAAATAAAAAATAGGGAGCCGAGAATAAGGGTGGCTGTTAGGCCAGAGGAGTTGCCCGATGAGAATGTTTTCACAGGTGGTTTTAGGTTTGAGGTAAATATATAAGATTGAGCGTTAAATGCTTTTTAAACCACTCAGCATCTCCTCCCTATCTACGCTTCCTACTCTTCCACCAAGCCAACACCAATGAAATAACTGTGCCGCTAACCAAAGTACCCAACACGGATTGCAGGAGGTATGAGGTGAGATTAAAATAACTTTCCGCCTGCAATTTTGCTCTTTCTACATCTTCATTTAGCTCAATAGCGTGTTTCACCGAATACTCCTTCATGTTCTGGAAAAAATCTGGATTAATCAACTGGTGAAAGATGATCTGAACAGGTATAGCCAGAACTGCCGAAATCAAAGTAATGATAAAGCCTATTACAAATGCCTGTCGAAACGTTAAACGGTGAAGTGCTTCCTTCTGCACTTCTATTAGCGCCCGATGAATGCAAAATATAGAAATGCCCACCGCTAACAACGTAACGTATGGTTGATAGGCAATAAATCGGTCGTGCAGACCTACCATATATTCCAGTGACAGCCACAGCAACATCAACAGACTGAGCAGCACTGAGTACCGAACTATAATTTTCAGATACATATTCTATCAGCTTTACAAAATCGAAACTAAGAACAAAATACAAACCTCAATACTCATACCTAATCGGCGCTTTCCATCCATAAATTCGCAGTAATAGAGCATGTTGGAAAGACGAGGAACCATTGCTCACTAACGCGGTATCGTGTCTCATGCGCAAAGGAGCCACGTTAAAAGTAAGGTGAAAACTGTGTTGTTCTCGACAAGCCGGTTCTAGACGATGAAAAAGTTTCACATTGGTCTGCGCAGGAAGTGATTTCAACAAAGCTCCATTCCAGATTAGCTTGAACTCTTCTGCATCACATCCATTCATCTTCACCGTATGAATGTGCAAAGTATCACGACTGATATATGCACTGTCCAGAGGTACTGTTTCTGTAATACTTGCATAGATTTCCCTGTCACGAATCACTTTCCTGAAAGATTCATCAGTAATCTGCTCGGTGGTTTGTTCGCTACTAATCTGTGCTTTCTTACTTGTTTTACAAGCTGAAGCAAGCAAGATCAAACACGAGAAAATCAAAACTAAGCGCATATCAATTCAGGGTAATTCTTTTTACACTTGTTCCCAGAGAGCTTCGGGCCTCCACCAAATAGATACCTCTATTTAGGGTAGTTAAATCTAGTTTAACGACCTTGCTGGAGTAATTGGCTTCAGATATTTCCTGTCCGAACAAATCAAAGACCCGTATAGTTTTCAAATTTGCTTCATCAAACACCAGTTGTACGGCACCTGATGTGGGATTAGGAAACAACTCGAAAGTAAAGGACGGCTTGTGTATTTCGGCAATTGCGGTAATACAAGATGCATTCCTTCCATCCAGCATAAGTATCCCGGTGCTATCGGGATCCAGCCAGGGTTTTAATTGAACACTGTCGGAAACGTCGTTCATGTCCCAATGAAAGTAAAACCGGCCAAATTGATCTGACTGTAAAGGCTCATCGCAGTAAGAATCGCCGCCAGATAAACTACCTATAATATGACCTTGCTGGTTAAAAAGAGGCGAACCCGATGAAGCTTCTTCGGTGATGCCATGTCCATGAGCCGTAACGGACCAGGTTACATCCCAATGCGTGCTATCCACAATATCAACCCAAGAAACAATTTTAGGAGATGTGGAGGACGTGTATATTTTTTTGACATCGCCTTGTGGGTGATGAATACAAACCGTAGAATCGGGTATGGCACCGCTCCTATCCCATCCGGATAGGAAGGCATTAAAAGAAGGCGGAATAGAATTTGAAAGGCGCATCAATAAAAAATCTGAACCATAGTCGCCGCCGTCATCGTCGCTATCTGCCAATTTAGTACAGCCATTAATAAAATGGTTAAGCGACCCTGATGAGTCCGTACAGGTAGCTGCTTCATAGTTAAAATAGAACACCCAATTGTTATAGTCAGCTGCCTTCGAGAATTCACCACAATGCTGTGCCGACAAAACATACGGCGTACAGTCATCTTTCGCGTTATTCAACAAACTACCGCTACAATATCCTTCGCCTTCATTATCTACTATCAATATCAATACCACTGAACGTTTCTGGTCTTGCCAGTTAGCCCCTTCCGAACAGTTTACGTTCACTTCACAGGTATCGCTTTTGCCCGGAGAAATTCCGCGCCTTAGAGGTTGTACCCATCGGTAGGCATGACCAATACTTTGCAACTGAAGGATTCCTTCCCCACGATGTTCTGCCGGTTCATAATATTCAACGATACAGCTTTCTCCATGAATTAGTCCGGTGCATAACCCTCTAGGCTCAGGAGTATTTGCATGAGTAAACGCCCCAATGGTTTCTTCGCCGGAAGGCATATAAATATGCAAACTGGCTCCAGCAGGGAGATATAATTTTTCAAAAACCGGAACCAGTCCCAGAGCACCAGCGGAGGTGATTTGCATTCGCCAAACACCGCCTCCATCCGGCAGTTCCGTCCATGATCCGGCATTATATGGATTGATGTTTACGGGTTGAGAGCGGGCAAATTTGGGAGCCTTCCCCTTCTTAACATCCGCCTCATCACGTTGACCGGCAAGAGCGTTTGAAAAAGCAGGCAACAGCACTTCGTCCAATTTGCTGAATAGTGAAGCCTTCCATGTGGACGTTTTGGGTAGTATGGTTTCATCTATTTGAGCTACAATCGGGTGTTGAAAGCCAACAAATAGAGCGGTAATTAAAATGAGTCTTTTAAACATAAGGGTTATAATAATAGTCAGTAAAGTTAACTTTTCCGTGAATTTCAATTATCCGAATTCAACCGGTATAAGGCTAAACGAAAATAAAATAGCAAACTACAAATCGCGTTAATACAACATGAACCGCCCCGCACGCATTATATTCTTCACCTTCACCGGCATTATAGTTTTTTTCTTGCTCGCTGCTTTACTCGTGCCTTTCATTGTCGAAAACAAAATCAAGCAACAGATTGTTAGTGAGCTCAATCGTCAGGTTACTGTTCCGGTTGAAGTTCGTGGAGGGATGAAGCTCTCTCTGTTTCAACATTTTCCTAATGCCTCATTCACCTTCTCTGATGTATTGATTGGTGATAGACTTAGAAAAGATACCCATCTTCTTAGGGTAAAGGAATTTTCTTTCATCTGCAATATCCTCAGTCTGTTTGAAGAAGAGGTTGAGTTTTCGAAAGTTTTACTTCAAGGAGGAGAGATAAACTTATATACCGACGAAAGCGGTAAAAACAATTTTGAAATACTCAAAGAAGACACCACAACTAAAACCAAACTTGCCCTGAGCCTCCGGAAAGCGGAAATAAAGGATATAGGCCTGGTTTATCTCGACAAATCTCGTTCTATAAATGTAGTACTAAAAGTTAAAGATGCCGAACTGAATGGCAACTTCAATCAGAAGCAGTTTGAGCTAAACACCAATGCCAATTTACTGGTGTACCGCATTAACACCGGCAAGGAAGATTTTCTGGTTAATAAAAATGTAGGAGTAGAAATGCTTTTAGCGGTAGATAAAGCAGAAAATAAATTTCATTTCAAGAAGGGAGTGATAGAAATAGACGACAATCGGTTTAGCATCTCTGGATATTTTGCCTCGCTTCAAAAGGGCATGGACATCAATATCCAGTTGCTGAGCGAAGGAAAGGACATTCTGAAATTGTTCCAATTACTTCCAGACGAATACAAAGCCAACCTAGTCCATGCCGAAGGAAGTGGGCAATATTCCATTGTGGCAGATGTGAAGGGCATCTTTAGCCCTACCTCCTCTCCCACCTTGAATATAAATGCCGACCTCAAAGACAGCGAATTGAAACTGGGCAAATACAATAAACTGCTCAAGAAGGTCAACGCAACGGCTAAATATGAAATGGATGCTTCGGGCAAGGACCGGCTGACCATCAGTAATTTCAATTGCACCTTGAATAACCTGCCATTTCATTTCACCTTACGTCTTAGCAATCTGGCAGATCCTGATTTTGATTTTTATGCAAATGGTGTAATGCACCTATCCGAACTCTCCACCTTTATCCCTGAATCGGCAGCAAAAGATTTCAATGGTGCGGTGAAGTTTAATCAGTTCAGACTGCGAGGCAGAAAGCGCGACTTCACCGACATTGAACATTCCACGTTAAATGGTTCCGGAGATTTTACCTTGATGCAGGTGTCTTTATCCTCGCGAGGCATTGTTTACGACAATATCAGTGGAAAGCTTTCTTATAATTCCAATTCTATAGAGGCTAAGGACTTTTCCATCAGGTTTCTGAAAACAGATTTCCTCTTTAACGGCAACATTAAAAATCTGCTAGCCTATATCTATACTCTTGCCGACCAGAAAAAGTCATCGGTTGCTACGCTAAACATCAATGGCAAAATTCATACCCGACTATTTGATCTCACTTCAATTATTGAAGGATTCAAAAGCGCCTCCGATGAAAAGAATAAATCAAAAGGGAAGCCGGTCAATGTTCGGGACATTTTCAACCTGAGCGGAAACCTTGATATTGAAATTGATAAATTTCTTTTCCGAAAAACTGTTTTTGAAAATATTCAAGGCAACATCCAGGCGGCTCCGGCTCTACTTCGTATCAACAAGTTGAACGCCCAAACGATGAAAGGGGAATTGCAAGGCAGCGGATTATTCAGTTTTACTCCTGACAACAAACTCAACATTCAATCAGATCTCAGCGCCATCAACCTAAACATCACCGAGATATTTAAACAATGTGAGAATTTTGGACAGACCACTTTAACCGATAAACATCTCGAAGGCAATCTCACCACCTCCACCTCCATAAACGCCACCTGGAATCATTACAGCGAATTTGATCCAAAATCATTTACTGCGCTTATAGAATTGAACATCCACAATGGACGGCTGATTAATTTTGAACCCATTCGGGCCGCCTCCAATTTCATTCGGGTGGACGAATTGAATGACATCCGGTTTGGCGACTTATCTCATACTATCAAAATAGCCGACCAGCGGATAGACATTCCTGAATTTGAGCTAAAAACATCGGCCTTAAACCTGATGATTTCCGGCTATCATTATTTTAATAACGACGTGGACTACCATTTCAAGATTAACCTGCACAAACTGCTGGCTCAAAAGTTTAACCGCCGAGGGCGCGATATTCAATACATCGAAAACGACCCTTATGAAGGCGTAAATATCTATCTCTCGCTTGCCGGAAACCTCAGCCATCCGGTTTTCAAATACGACAAGGCTTCTTCCAGAAAAAAATTAGTGAATGATTTTAAAAAGGAAAAAGAAAACCTTCGGCAGCTTTTTAATAAAAATTCAAAGAAGGTAGATGATGTCGAACATAAAAAGGAAGAAAAATATTTCGACCTAAATCAAAAGCCCGAGTTCTTTGATTTTGATACCATTAACGATTAACTAATTTGGTCGTTCAGTTGACCTGCTATGGACTTCTATTCCAACAAATCTAACCTCAAACTTATCCTACTGCTTATCGGTAGTTTTATTGGTATTTCCACCGTGCTTTACACCAGCCACATCGCCAACCAAATGGCGACAGAAGAGCAATACAAAGCCCGGCTATGGGCACAGGCCATTGAGCGAAAGGCCCGGTTGGTGCGATACACTAAAGATTTGTTCACCAAGCTCGCTGCAGATGAAAGAAAGAAGTTGAGCGTTTACGCCAGATCCACCGAGTTTATGCTCACCATTGAGAACAACGACCTGCTCACCTTTTTTATTGACATCATCAACTCCAACGACGACATCCCCGCTATCCTGGTAGATGCCAATGGAAACATTATTGATGCGCGCAACATTGAAATTCCTACCTCCAAAAAGTTTTCCGATTTGCCCGCCTCCATCCGCAAAGAGTTTTCATTGTATCCGCCCATTGTGGTGAACTATAAAACCAGCAAGAACTATATCTATTATAAAGACTCGAACCTTTTTGCCAAACTCAAACTTACCCTGAACGATCTGGTCGAAACATTTATTTCTGAAGTAGTGGTCAATACCGCCTCGGCACCGGTCATTCTAACCGACGAAAAGCTGAACATCCTCGCCTTCGGCAACATAGATTCTGCCAAAATGAAAAACAGCGTAGAAATAAAGAAAACACTCAACAGCATGGAGAATGTACATGACCCCGTCGTCGCCGATTTGGGAGAAGGAGTGCTTCGCTACATCTACTACGACGACTCGGCCACGCTGCGCCAACTGCGCTTCTTTCCCTATGTACAACTCGCCATCTTCGCTACGTTTCTACTCATCGCCTATCTCGCCTTCAACAATGCGCGAAGAGCAGAACAAAATCTGGTCTGGGTAGGCATGGCCAAAGAAACCGCCCATCAATTAGGCACCCCTATTTCTTCGCTCGAGGGTTGGGTAGAAGTACTGCGCGAGCAAGATGGAATGAAAAACAAGCAGGAGATACTCCACGAGTTAGAAGGCGACATCAAGCGCCTTTCTTTAGTGGCCGAACGGTTCTCAAAAATAGGTTCGGTTCCCCAACTTCAGCCCGAGAGTGTGCGCGAAACGCTGGAAGAAAACGTGAAATACATGCGTCGTCGTGCCAGCGGAAAGGTAACCATGACCTTTTCTTGCGATGGCCCGTGCCGGTTCCTAATCAACCGTCCGCTGTTCGACTGGGTGCTGGAGAATCTTTTGAAAAACGCTTTAGACGCGATGGATGGCGAAGGAACTATTTCGATCGTTACTACACATGAGAACAACCACATCATCCTGGATATAACCGATAGCGGAAAAGGAATTCCCAAAAGCAAGTTCAACACCATCTTTGAACCCGGCTACTCCACCAAAAAGCGCGGATGGGGACTCGGCCTTTCGCTCACCAAACGCATCGTAGAAGAATATCACAGCGGAAAGATTTTTGTAAAACATTCCGAACCCAATAAGGGAACTACCTTCCGGATAATTATTCCGGCGGCGTAGAAACACCAATTAAAAAAACTACGGTTTAGGAATTTCGAGGTCTTTACAAATTTTCCGCGCAAGAAAATCGTTTACCTCATTATGTCGAGGCACGGAACTCGTTTTATTTTTTGAAGGATTATAATAGATGCTATGATTCCCTCCTTCGCGCATCAGCAAACAACCATGCTTACTCAAATGGATTAGCAAATCTTTGCGTTTCATTTATGCTGCCAGTTCGTATTTTTTGCGGCTCAGGGTTTGTCCCTTCTCCGATTTGCGCGAAAGCTCGCGATTAGCTTCCAATATCATTTGCAACGCTTCCTCCAGATTTTCTGTGGCTTCTTTCTTGGTAGCTCCCTGTGTATTGACCCCGGGAATTTCTTCTATCCAAGCTATATATCCTTGCTTTACTTTCTTAAACGCTGCGGTCAGACTTAATTTCATGGTGTTCTATTTGTTATCAAAGATAAAGTTTAAAGATGGGCATACAAGCTCCCCTCCATTCAAAACCAATCATACTTGTTTGCCAGTTTCTCCACCGGCTTTTCTTTTTCCAAAAACAAAAGAACCCATCAGGAATTCTTATCAAGAAAATCACCCAAGGTCTGTTTCAGTTTGGCTATTTCTGCCAGACATTCATCGCGGTCTTCATAGCCGAGACCATAGGAAGTCACCACAATGCGCTCCCCATATCTCACCCGCCATTTCCAGGCGCCGCTACCGTTTTCAAAATACACCTCCACCATATAACTCGGTTCGGTTCCTTTCGATTTTCTTCCATGATGCCTTTATGTTGATTGCAATATAGATTTTAAATAAAATTTCGCGCTCCTCGCCGATGAAAAAATTCCAGTAAGTGAGACATCACAAAGTTCGGAAGACTTTATAAAGGATTAGTTTACAGTGGTTTATGTTCAGCTAGCCCTTTCAAATAATGCAAAAAATTTCACGCAGAGAGCGCAGAGATGCAGCGTATTGAGTCTTTATTTTTGCATTTCCTCTGCGTTCCCAGCCATTCTGCGCTCCCTGCGTGAAATATAGTATGCCTTTTAAGGTAAATTTCTCCAGAGAACGCTGTTGGAACATGGTATTAATATGCTTACTACAAAGCAACTACAACATCTTCCGAACGTTGTGGGGAGACATCTACCGGTAGCAAAAAAAAAGCCCCGCATTGCTGCGGGGCCTTGACACACTAACAATTGCCCTTGACGGGCTAAGGAGAGACTGCAAATATAAACTAAAGTCCCGGTTTTTTTAATCAAACAATCCCTTCTCTTTTTTTCCCTGCTGCTCTGCGCCCTCTGCGAAAAATAATAGACGCTATCCTCCACAGGAATCCTTCGTACCGAAAAGTGCTTTGAGCAAAAAAAGATGGAGGAGGAATTTTCATTCAGCATTCCTCATTCAAAACTCAGCATTAAAAGCGATCTACATTCTTAAATCTAAGGTAGAAACGTAAATAAAAATTGCAATTACCATTAAAACAACCCCGACCCAAAAGAGCCAGTTGTGGTGAATTGGTTTTTTAGTCGCTTCCTTTTTATCCTCGGCGTTCTGGCTCATTACTTTAAATTTGGTGAAGTCAAACAGAGATTCTTTCCCCCCGCCGCTCTCAGTTCCTATTTAAACCGAAGACGAGGTGGAATTTCCTATTAGCATTCCTCATTCAAAACTCAGCATTTAATCAGGGGTTGCTTGTTTATCGCCTCAAAAAAAGTTTTTGTACGAGAAAAAATCTTTTTCCCTTGAAAAAAGAGCGTGGCGTTCGTAAAAAAAGTGTGGATTAGCTAAAAAATACTTTCCCGAGCTGAAAAATACTTTTCCGGGCTGAAAAGTGCGTTTGAGAAAAATTTAGCGCTTTTGAGTGGTCAAAAAATCTTTTTGAGCGCTGAAAAGAGTTTTCAGCCGCCAAAAACTCCTTTTCGCTCACCAAAAAAAGTTTTTGGAACGGAAACGCGCTAAATCAACGGACAAAAGCTCCAAATTTCTGCCAAAAAGATTTTTCAGCTCGGAAAAGTATTTTTTGATCTGACCAACCTGATATTTTGGTTTTCAAGCGGTTTTGAAGCCGAAATTCAATCTTTCAGAAGGATTATAAAATTGTTTAAGTGAGAAAAGGCAATTTATTTTTACATAATCATTTATGTTGCACTAAGTAAACAATCTAACATGCTGATTTTAAAACTATATTCTGTTAGTCTAAGTTTCTAAATTATCATTGGTAAATTATTTTTGTAAAAGTTTGTATTTCCCAAAAAATAGTTATTATTGCACTATAAAATATAACTAACTATGAAAAGAAATGCAATACTTAGAAGCTACCACGGACTCGGCGTTCCCGGTAAGCTTGTCTATAGCCGTAACGTAATCGTTCATGAAACGGGAAACGTAAATTTCCTCGATCCTTTGCCCACACTAGCCGATAAAACTACGGCAACCGATGCTTTGGAGGCGGCTGCGATGGCCGCCAGCGACGGCGACAAGGACAAAATCCGCATCATGCACGAAAGAGAGGCAGAATGGGTTAAGATTATGGACGACAATGCAGATTACGTCGAAGACATAGCAAAAGGAAATGCTGAGATTATGTTGTCGAGCGGTCATGCGGTTACTAAAGTGGATTTTGATAAACACACCAAACCGATTCAAATGGTGGTAGATGCGTTTGCTAGTAAAGGCGCTCACGGAACATTGGAAGTTGGAACAAAAACGGTGACAAATTCAGAAGGGATTTTGAGCATTGCTGTTTTCGGAGACGGCGTTCTTCCGGTTCCGACTGTGATAGGTGACCGGCAGATAGAAATTGAAATAGGCGGAATCAAAATAGTAGTAATGACCACCACTAAGCATCGGGGCACGATGATTAATTTGCCGCAGTTCAAAGTTCCGAAAGTGTATATGGTAGGCTTTAATGCCGCAGGCATGGGGCCTATTTCTAATGTGGTTTCGGATGTGATGGTGCCGTAAATTTTTTCATAATAGACCCTTCGGGTCAAACTTTGTACGTCAAACGCCCCGCAGAAATGCGGGGCGTTTTTTTGTTACGGATTGAATTGTATAAAACAAGTGCGGCCCCCGATTGCCACTTTTATCGAAACCATGTATTGGATTATCGCGTACGCTTATCATACATGGTTCTACTTCTACGCTGCTCCATACTTTTTTTCCTTCTCTCGTCGCTTGCAGATTTGCAGGCACAAGACCCGGCCTTTTCGCAGTATGACGCCAACCAGCTTTATTATAACCCGGCTTATGCCGGATATAAAAAAGAAATGCGGGTCAAAACCAGCTACCGAAACCTGTGGCCCAATGTACCGGGCAAGAGCGTTCCTGGGCCACTCTCAATTTATGCAGTGATGGCCGATGCCTATTTGTCTATTCACAACAAGTTTAATGCCGGCGGCGGCGCCTTTGTGGTGCAACGCACCGAAGGGGAAGGTTTTTTAACCACCACCTCGGTCGGCATTACTTATTCGCAACACATGCCCGGCATTCGCACCCGAAACGACCACGTGGATCGGTTCAATATTTATCTCGGTTTTAAAGTGTATTACAACAATATTCATCTGGATTGGAGTCGCCTGGTTTTTTCTGACCAGTTGAACGCTACCTACGGCCTGACGGGCGGCTCTTCTTTTGATCAGACAACTATTTCGAGCCGCCACTATGTGGATTTTGATTATGGAATTTTGTTGCGAAATAATTTTCAGGCCAAAAGCAAATGGTATAATGAAATTGGTTTTTCGATGGGCCACGTGTTGCGACCGGCTATTTCTATCACCGGTTCCAACGGCGATAAAACTAAGCTGCCGCGAAAGTATGTGGTGAGTTACCGAAGCACTATTTCGCTGCGCGATGAGAATTTCTACATCAGCCCGACTGTGCTTTTCGAAAATCAGGCAAAGTTTTTTGAGGTGAATGCAGGGATTGATTTCTACATGAAATTCAAATCGAAAAAGGAATTGATTCCTTTAAGTGTTGGGTTGTATAATCGCTTTTCTTTCATCCTGAAGAATTCAATAACCGGCGAAAGTAAAATCAACACCAGTGCCGTTATTCTGGCCATCACACACCGGGGTAGTTTTGCATCCAGCAAAAATGCGCTGGGCTATTCGGTGGGTGTTTCGGTTGATTTTCCCTACATGGGATTGGGAATGCAAACCGCAGGTGCTTATGAAATTTCGTTGGGATTATCTATCCCTTATCGCAAACGAAACGTGATGAAATGTCCTTTTGAGGCATTTTGATTTCCCTCGCTCCATTTTCTATTCCGGCACATCTCATCGGCTTTCTTGTATCACACAAGGGCGGTGTTTTTGTTGCTAAACCAACAGGTAAAAAGCCTTACTCCACATGGTAAAATACAAACAACAATAGCAAAGGGAAATACGTAAAATAAAATAGGAAGAAACAAGCAACTATGGAAACAAAACATTTACGTCAATCAATTTTATTAATCATACTAAGTTTCGTTCTGCCTTTTGGGAAGAATGTATTCTCGCAATGTTCCGTGAGTGCCGGCTCTAACAAAAGTATTTGCCCAGGCGCAAGCGTCACTCTAAAGGCCGTTTCAAACAATGGCAATCCGGGCAGCTATTCCTGGACTTCAAACCCTGCCGGGTTCACAGCCAACACTAAGAACATTACGGTCAGCCCTTCGGTGGCCACCAAATATATGCTGCACTCTACCGGTAACGGTTGCAATTCTTATGACACGGTTCAGGTTTCTATCTACTCCCCTCCTGCCGAGCCGGTCTTTACTTATAGCATGGATACTTCCTGCTCGGGCACGATGGTTAACTTTTCGACTCCTGCTCAAAGCGGTGTAAGTTTCACATGGAGTTTCGGAGATGGAGGATCTGGAACCGGGAATAACGTTTCACACAGCTACCACTCCGTTGGCAATGGTCCTTCTTCCTTTACCGTTGTCGTTACTGCCACCGGAAATCATGGCTGTACGGAAAGTCATACAATAGTAATCAGCATACCACAGAATACTGCTGCTTTGCTTCAACCGGGTGCCGGAGTAGATTCATCCACATTCAACGGTGCCTTAACTTTTTTCATCTGTGCTGCCGCCGCACAACAAGCAGCGATGTTTAGTTTTGTAAATGGCTCGGCTTCTTCAGCAGATTATACCACAAAAATAATTTGGGGCGATACTTCTGCTCCCTACGTGAACAGCACCGGATGGACGAACGTCAGCCATATTTACAGACGAGGTATTTTCAATCTGGTGTATATCGTGAGCAACAACATTACCGGTTGTACCGATACCACTTTTTATAAAGTGTTTTATGGCAGCAACCCTGCGGGAGGAATTGCCTCGCCCGGAAATACGGACATCTGCGGACCGGACTGGCTTACTTTTTCTCTTTACAACTTTCAAAATAATACTGCGGGAACTATCTATACCGTGGCATTCAGTGATTCTACTCCACCGCTTATTTTTAATCATCCCCCACCAGACAGTATTTCTCACTACTTTGAACGATCTTCTTGTGGGTTCTCCAGTTCCAACGGTATTACTAATTTCCCCAACTCATTCTCCGCCTCCTTAACGATTGAAAACCCCTGTGGACTGACTGCGGGATCAGTCGTTCCAATTTATGTTTCACTTCGCCCAGAGGCAGATTTTTCTTATGGAAATGTTTGTGTCAATTCGCCCAGCGTCTTCACCAATACGTCGCAGAATGGAATGGCAGCAGGCAACAGCGCCTGTAATCAACAAACCCCTATTATCTGGAGCATCACACCCGATACCGGTTGGACGGTTACCTCCGGAAATATGGGAAAAGACAATGGGTATGTTGATAATAATTTCAATCCGGCGTTATGGACTTCGGGGTCCAATACGCTTTCGGTTTCTTTTACTGCTGCAGGTAATTATCAGTTTCAGATTATTGCCGGGAATAAGTGCAGCACGGATACCACCGGTAAACTTGTTTGTGTCTCTGCTCCCGCCGAAACAGCTTTTAGTCTTTCCACTTTAACCGGTTGCGCGCCTTTGTTTGATTCGGTGGTAAATATTACCCCGCCTCCGCCAGGTTGCAGTGTGCCAAGTTTTGAATGGTCTATTGTCCAGAATAATTCCACTTGCACCGGTTCCGGCCTAAATTTTGAATACCTCAATGGAACGAATCCGGATTCTTCCACCACGTATCTCAGGTTTAATAACGAAGGGACGTACAACATACAATTGAACGCGACAAACGTCTGCGGCACCTATTCATCCATCAAAACTGTAGTGGTGAAGACGAAGCCACAAATAGGAATTACGATTCCTCCAACGACCTGTTTCGGACAATCTGTAGCACCTACAGCCAACGTGCTGTCGTGCGGCGGAAACATTTCAGACTACACTTGGAGTTTTCCGGGCGGCACTCCGGCAAGTTCGACGAGCCAAAATCCAGGAATGATTAACTATCCCGTTTCTGGTCAATATGCAGTTTCGCTTTCTGCACAAAATGAATGTGGTATTGTTAGTACCAATAAATCCGTCAACATAGATACCATCCCTATGGCTATGGCGGGAAATGATCAGCAGATATGTTCCGCCGCTAATACACAAATCGGATCAACACCGCTCAACGGTTTGACCTACTCCTGGAGTCCTATTGTCGGTTTGAGTTCCTCTTCGGTTGCGAATCCGGTGGTTTCTATAATCAACAACGGAGTAGCACCTATTTCGCAGACTTACTATTTAACCGTATCAAATCCGGGCAATTGTTCTTCCACAGACTCTGTAGTCATAACCGTATATCCGGCGGCTACGGTAAACGCTGGGCCAGATGTAAGCATCTGTAGCGGTCAAAGCATCTCTTTAAATGGAGCTTTCGGAGGGGTCGCTTCATCCATCACTTGGACATCCAATAATGCTGGAACCTTTTCAGACTCATCTTCAATAGTATCTTCTTTTACACCGCTCTTTACGACCGGTCAGGCAACACTTACCATAACCACCAACGATCCCACCGGGCCTTGTCCGGCGGCGATTCACAGTATGAACCTTACGATGGTCGCTCCACCAACAGCCAATGCAGGAAATGATGTGGCTATATGCAGCGGCTCCTCTGTTCAAATCGGGACGCAGTCACAAAACGGATATACTTATACCTGGGCTCCAACAGTTGGATTAAGCGACTCAACTATTTCTAATCCAGTAGCAACCATTAATAACACAACGAATGGAGTAATTATGCAAGCATACCTGTTAACGGTCGGTGCGGTGGGCTGTTCTGATACAAATAGTGTTACGGTATCTGTTTATCCTGCTCCTTTGGCTCAGGTCGTTGCTCCGGTTAGTACCTGTGCGGGAACGCCTATAAATATTACCGGTAGTATTTCCGGGTCTGCCGCTTATGCTACCTGGCATTCCACAAGCGGAACCTTCGCTTCTCCCGATTCTCTGAATACCAACTTTACGCCTTCTGTTTCATCCGGTATAGCCTTAGCTTATTTAATTACAGATAATCCGCTGGGGCCTTGTCCGGCTGATACTGTTGTCTTGCAAATCACAGTTAATTCACCTCCTGTAGTAAGCGTTAATATAGATAGCCAAACAATCTGTAGCGGAGACAGCACAGATCCTGTTACGCTCTCTTCATCAACAACGGGGATGATTTATACTTGGACGGCTACCTCCTCAGGCGGTGTTACTGGATTTATTTCTAGTGGAACTGACTCCATCATACCGGCACAAAGATTAGTTAACAACGGGAACGCTGTTGCAACTGTTCTTTATTCCATTACTTCTTCTTCCAGCAATTGTGGAGGAATACCAATAACTTTTACCATCCGAGTTAATCCTATTCCAACTCTGTCGCTTCCCGCCCCGCAGATTATCTGCACAGGAGATACCACAACAATAATCTATCTGTCATCTACACCTTCCGGTGGTTCTTTTAGTTGGACTTCATCAAATGACAGCAATATTTTGGGCAACATCGCTTCGGGCACCGGTAATATTCCGGCCCATATTCTTCAAAACAATAAGACAACGGCAGATACGGTTATCTATCATATCACTCCATCGGTCAATGGATGCGAAGGTTCTATCACAAACTATCTGGTGATTGTTAATCCTAAAGCTGTTTTAACAACCCCTCCGGCCACTCAAACTATTTGTTCCGGGCAAAGCACTTCACCGGTTAACCTCACATCAACATCTGTTGGAAGTAGTGTAACATGGCAGGCCTTTGTTCCTGATAATATTACCGGAGCCATTCATTCAGGAAGTGGAGTGATTCCTGCTCAAACTCTTTTCAACAGCATTGCGGACTCCGCGTCGAGCATACTGTATATTCAATATTCTATTTCCATCCTCTCAAATATTTCGGGATGTGGCACAACGAATAGTTCCTATTCTATAGGAGTCAGGCCAATACCTCAGATTGATTTTGACATTACCGGCACCGGTGGTTGTTCTCCATTGAATAGTTATATTCTTCCTAAAACATCTCATTTTTCAACCGCCGACTCATTGACAATCAATTGGGGCGATGGGACATCCAATGCGGTGATATATCCGAAACTCAATAAGCCGATCTGGTCACCTGTGCAACATTCATTCTATAACAACAACAGCGATCCAGTGACTTACCAAGTATCTATGATTGTGCATTCGGCCTGTTTAGACACCACCATTCGTCGCCCCGTTACGGTTTCTCCGGGTAGCGTGAACGCATTTTTCACCTCAAGCCCCAGCACCGGCTGTGAGCCTTTAACCGTTACCTTTCAAGACCAATCATCTAATGGAGCCCTCCTCAGTTGGTGTTTCGATTATGATTTGGTGAATAAACAATGTAACAGCGGAGGGAAAGTGACTCCAGCAGGATCAGCAGTCTCCCATACTTTTGCTGCAGGTACACATACAATAGCTCTCTATGCAGCACAGGGTGCAGGTTGTGCGCAGGATACTATTTATCAAACCATTTACGTTAGTCCCTCGCCCGTGGCTTCATTTATCCCCTCTAATAACCTTTGTGCTCAAACTGAAATTAGTTTCACCAGTTCCTCTACTTCGCCCCCAGGATCTTTCCTCAGTCAGTATCAGTGGAATTTCGGTGATGGAGCCTCTTCTTTATCTATTAATCCAGTTCATGAATATGGAATGGCAGGAACTTACAACGTCTGTCTAACTGCTACCTCCAGTTCCGGTTGCTATGACTCTATCTGTCAACCGGTTACGATTGTTAATCGACCGGAGGTCAACTTCGAGATGCAAAATCTCTGTGTGAATACCCAAGACAAGGCTTTTCAGAACCTGAGTTCCGGTGCCGAGTTTTATCAATGGTATTTTGGAGATAATACCTCGTCTGCGGCTGTTAGTCCACTGCATCCATACCAAGTTGCGGGAACTTACAGCGTCATGTTGGTTGGTTCCACCCAAACTTGTAGCGATACTGTAAGACGTAGTGTTACCATCTATCCTCTTCCTGAAGCTTCTTTTACTATACCGGTTGAATTCGGATGTGGTTTGCCAGCATACCTCACACTAAAAAACACTTCTAAAGGGGCCATAGGTTACCAATGGGATTTTGGCGATGGAAATAGTTCTACATTCCCTGAACCTATAGCCACCTATGTCGCAGAAGGAGCTTATATAATCTCATTAATAGCCACGAATAATTTCAACTGTTCCGACACCACACAATTGCCCGTTTCCATTCATCCTTCTCCAACTATAGAATCGGCTCAAATTCTTCCTTACAGTGGTTGTCAGCCTGTTAATGTTCGCGTAAACGTGACAGCAGCCAACGCTAAACTTTTTGTTTGGGATTTTGGTGATGGAACTTCTGTGCAGGGAACATCACCTAATGTTGCTCATCTTTATGAAGACGCCGGAACTTACACCATCGTTATCCGTGCCTATTCTTATAGCGATTGTGGCGATACGCTCTCAATGGCCGATACCGTAAAGGTTTATATCCGTCCCGTTGCCGACTTTGATTATGAAACAGACGAAAACCAACAACCTGCTACCGGCACCGTAAACTTCACTAACTCCTCACTGCATAGCACTTCATACCTTTGGAATTTCAGTGATGGATTTACCTCGACTGAAGAAAATCCGGCGCATACTTTCCCTGATGTGAACCAGTTTGATGTGATGTTGGTAGCCTCCACTCCTCACGGATGCAGCGACACCGCCTATAAAAATATAGATGTAATCAAGAAAACACTATTTGTACCCAATGCCTTTGCTCCGGACTTCAATTCAGGTAATGACCTAGTAAAAGTGTGGAAACCTGCCGGTGTTGGAATGAGGGAATATCATGCCCAGATATTTAATAAATGGGGCGAATTGCTTTGGGAGTCATACTTGCTTGATGAAAATTTTGAACCGGCCGAAGGCTGGGACGGAAAATATCAGGGCAAGGATTGCCAACAAGATGTGTACGTTTGGAAAATCGAAGCTGTATTCCTTGATGGCAGCCGATGGAATGGCATGCGCTATCCGAAAGAGAAAATGCGTAAAAGCATCGGTTCTGTAACGCTTATCAGATAGCATTTATCAGCCCCACGTGAATTTAGGGTATTGAATAGGAAGGTACTAAAACAGCGACCTCGTATCGCTATTTGTTCTTTTTCATTTCCTCCGAGTCAAAAGGGTGTAGGCGATAATAAGATGGAAGTGATTTGGAGGACAGCATGTTTTCTTTCAATGGTTCGTTAATCTGGAAGGCAGTTAGTTGATATTTTTCGGATTGTCGCAAAGTATCATTTCCCAAAATGGCTACTAGTTCAACCGAATAGGCAAGAGGAACATAATCATCTGATTTGATCCAAAAGTGAAATTCATTGCTTATAACCCTTAGCTCCACGCCTCCTTTATCTTTCAGCATCCGGGTAAGCCGTATATGATGAGTAGTCTTACCTGAAATCATTTCATCACCTATCCAGTCCACGGTTTCGCGCTTGTCATACTCGTCTATATGTTCGGTCAAAGGATAACTGGATGGAGAGGCAAAAGGAAGGTACAATTCTGCTTGCCTGACTAAACGTTGCACTTCATCTTCCCATGCGTATACTTGGTAGTAGGTAGCGATGCTATCGGCAACATTGGCAGAAATAAATTCCTCTCCGGTATAAATGCTGCGGCGTTCTTCATTCAACCCAGAATATTGAATCAGATGAAAAAAGCAACCAGAAATCGAATCCATGGGGTGCTTTTCAAAATAGCAGTGATACGTCTTTACAATGGTATCATTGGTTAACAGAAACTTTCTGTAAGACACGGCTTCATAATAGCCGACCTTAATATCTTGGCATGTTTTGAACGATTTAATAAGTATCTCTGCTTGCTTCGATGATGTGGGGGAAAAATCCTTTTCTAATGACCATTGTGCATTCAAAAGACTAACTGTAAGGAATAACTGAAGAATGATTAAGCTAGATTTCACGCTGTAAATATAGGATTCCGAAAAACTATACTTTTTCTCAAGTGTTACCATCCTAACTAATTCTGATGAACTCAACGGAACACTACCATCGTAGGCTTGCGGCTTTCTTTGGGTCGAAGCGATTGGAGTTGACTGCTGGAGGTAAATTGTATAGAAGGTGTCACACGGAGTTTGGCACGGAGAGTAGATAGAATTTGAGATTCTACTATGTCGAGATTGCCGGTGATAGAAATATGAATCATCACTTCGTCCATCCCCATTTCATTTTTTGATACTTCAACTACATAATCATTTATCTGCGGCACCTGACTCAGTGCATCATAAATAGCAGGCGGGAAAAATGTGGTCCCTTTGAACTTTATCATTTGGTTCTTTCTTCCGGTAACCGGCGAAAGTCTTACTGAATTTCTACCACAGGAACAAGTATCATCATATAGTGCGCAAATATCCCCAGTTCGGTAGCGAAGCAAAGGCATTCCCTCCACGCCAAGAGTGGTAATCGTTACCTCCCCCATTTCGCCTGTTCTCACTGGATTTCCCTCATCATCTAATACTTCCACTATCATTAGTTCCGGTCGAAGATGCCCTCCCTTGCCACAGGAACATTCGGTAAACGCTGTTTGCATCTCGGTAGATGCATAGGTAGAATACAATTCAACATTCCAATGAGCCTTTATTCGACAAGCCAGATTATTGGGAGTAAAATCGGCATGACGTACCGGCTCACCAATGCAAATGACTTTTGCAACACTCGATGAATTGCAATCAATCTGGTGGGCATTTGCATATTCTATCATTTTCAACAGAAAGGATGGTACTGCTACGAGTACATTTGGTTTAAATCGTTGTATGTTCTCCCATTGCGCCTGGGGCGAAACAACTCCAGAACGTATTACTCCTCCTCCCAACTTCCGAATTCCCTGATAATAAGCCATCCCAGCCATAAACTGCCTGTCTAGTGTCAACAGAAGCATAAATACATCGGTCGGTTTGCATCCAGCAATAAGAAAGGATTGCTCCTCGTTATACGCCAATCTTTTTAAATCATTATCTGTCAAAGCGACCGTCACCGGTGTGCCGGTAGTGCCTGATGTAGCACAGTAATCTGCTATTTTGCTATATGGGACACAAAGGAACTCATCGTTATACTCCGCAAAGTTTTGCTTGGAAGTAGTTGGAATATTCTTTAAGTCCTCTAACTGCGTGATAATATCAGGCACGATACAGTACTGACTAAATTGCTTTCGGTAATACGGCGAGTTTTGCTGGAGGTAATGCAATAACTCCTTCAGTTTGGTTTGCTGATAGCTTTCAATATTGTTCTTAGTCTGATATTCTATTGAGGTGTACCTGTTCATCTCTTCAAGCACTTCATTTCTGATTTAATCTTATCTGCCTCATTAGTATTGTTAATCTCTTTGGTTAATGCCAAGAATAATTATCTATTGCATCAGCTTTGGCTCCTGTCACCTGAAAATAGCGGGCAATCAGATAATATGTTTCCCAAAATTCAGGATTGCTATTTTGGAATTGCTCAATAACGCTTTTCTCATCTGGCATCTTTGTCTTGTTTTGAATCGCATCCCAAATCATATCTTTCATCTCTTTAAAAAGAAGAAATCTTTTCCAACCGCTTGAATATAAAAAGGTATCAGTTGGTATGGTGAGGTCCGCCTCTACTATATCCGTCCTTGTTTTTATCCTGGGGCTAGTTTGAAAACCTTATCTAAATCATAACAAACGAATTCTCCCAACTGATATGGGTTTGCGGATACCCACATCCTTAGTTTTTTCGGCTGAAAAATAACAGCATGATGACTGAGTAGTTGATTAATCGCTTTTTCATTTCCCATACCTATATTCTTCTCTCCAATTCCCCCCTGATTACGCAATATACTCGCTACGTTCAAATAATCTAATGATGGAACTTGATTCATTAACTCATTAAGTCTTTTATAGCGATACATTGAGGCTGATGTAGCGATATTTTCCCGATTACTTTCATCACTTTTAAAGGCCTCGCTTTGGTAATGATTGGTACACAAAATAAAATCAGTATCCGACTGATATAAAATTGTTTTAGAAATACTTTTTTCAATCAGTGCCGTTTGGTTGTCCGATGCAGAACCAATCATCAACGTTTCACAAACAAATGTTTTTCGCTTTTTGGCAATGTCATAAGCGTCTTCAATGTTGCTGGCATATTGTAATATTTCACGGGCAAGAATAGAAATTGGAGTTGTAGCCTTACTCGGCACATCTGATTTGGCAGCGTTAATCGTTACTGTCAGACCTTTTTCATTCATTCCCGAAACGCAACCTATAAACCCAGCCCAAGTAACCATAGCAAACTTGAATCCTGAATTAGGTTTACAGAAATATACAATCTTGTCTTTTGCAAACTTATCTCCAAGACTGAAATCTAAATTTCTTCCAATAAGTAAAGATGAATCCGCACTTTTCTCGTCCCAAACACTAAATGAAGTACAGCCGACCAAAGCCAAACTTTGAAAAGCATGTCCCAAATCATGAGCCGTATGATAATTCAGCATCCGGTCATAAGGTGGAGCGATATAGTCAAATTCATGAGGTGCTGAAAATGATTCGCCGTATATTTCCAACCGGTTTTCTATTGGAATGTATTTATCAATATCTCTATTAAATACCTTTGAAACTAAATGCAAAAACTTAAGATAAGTATCATTCGGAACTAATTTGTGAATCTGTTCTACAAAGGCTTTTTCTTGTGTATAAAGCAACTCCCTATTCAACTTTCCTGCAATTACTCCTCGCTCGAATGGCTTGCCCTCTATATATTCCTCCCAAATTCCACTCTTGTTCTTCTGTAGCCAGTTATTGCCAATGTGGTAAAAGTCATTATCAGAGTTTTCCCTTTTTAGATCAAGGTATGCGTTATCTACCGGATGAGGAATTTCTGGTGCTAATCCATAATGCACAAAGGAAACCGTAGCTATTAACAATATTGTTATCAGCGTCAGACAATAAAAAAGCAGCTTAAGCGGTTTCCTCATTGGCCTTAATAATTTTATTCAAAAGATATTCTCTGCCCAATAAATTCATGCACGTGATAATAGCGCCGATAGAAACCCCCAATACACCATGCAGGTTTATGCTTTGTCCGGTAAAAAAAAGGTTTTGGATTTTTGTTTTGCTATGGATAGAGGTCCTCATCAAATCATTAAAGTCCTTAACCACCCCATAAATACTCCCATCATTTGTGCCTATATAGTCTCTATAGGAAAGAGGAGTTGACGTATAGTATGTCTGAATACAATTGTTCAGTTCCGGAAATTTAATAGCAACAGTGCTTAACAACTTCTCTGCCTTTTTTTTCTTAAACTCTTGATAATCTACCCCTCTATCACTTTCTTCAACTGTTGTATTAATGGTGTGTTCCCATCGCTGCACCTCGTCAAAGCGCATATAGCTCATAATGGATAATGTTTCGGCGAAACCATCATTGTCCTCATCTGGCCCCTCATACATCGCATAACTATATGGCCAATTTGCTTCTGTATAATTTATTCCTTTCCACACGTCCACCTCATCAAAATAGTAATAGTTCTTGTTCTGATATTTGTATGTCCCGGGTTTCAGAAGAATATATACAACAAAAATTGAGATGGAATTTTCAAGGCTTGAAATCCTTTCTCGATATACCGATCGAATAGAAGAGCAGTTTATCATGTCAAGAGTCTGGGCAGGATGAATATTCGATATAAACGTATCCGCATGAACCTTGACACCAGTATCAAGTTGGACGTAATCTACAATTCCATTTTCGGTATGAACTGATTGCACTTTAGCTTTTCGTAAAATATCCCCACCAGACTTTTTAATGTTACGCGCAAGCAATTTAGCGATTTGATCACCACCATTTCTAATCTTGAACGCTCCCTCAATATAGCTATTTTCAATCAGGGCATGAATATATAAAGGTGTTTTATCTGCCTGACCGGCATAAAGCAAATTATTTCCTGCCAGAACATTTCTTAAAGTAATATTCTCGGTCAATGAATCTAAGTATTGCTTCACTCCATGAACAAAGACTGTCTTATCGTCATAATCTTCTTCTTTTTTCAAATTATAAAGAGGGAAGTTATTGCAGATATTTTTTAAGTCCTTACAGTATTTATCTATTGCCAGTGTGTCCAGCGGGAATTTCTCATTCATGATGCGGGTAAAATTCTCATAACCCATTCCGTAGGAATACACTCGTCATCGTCCTTGAACAAAATCACGTCAAACCCCTCCTCATCCATTTTTTCAATTTCTAATCTTTGGATGATTCCTAGATAATTAAATATCCGGTATAAGTTTTGCCCCTTATCTAACCCCCCGATATAATGCACTCCAGTATCCAAGGTGACTCCATTTCGTTTAAACGACTGAAGATTACCCCCTAGTTGTTCATTCTTTTCAATGATGCAAACTGCCTTTCCCTCTTTGCTTAGAATGGCTCCGCAAACAAGTCCGCCCAAACCACCACCGATGATTACAACATCATATTTTCTACCTATCGCTTTCATTCTAATCTCAACACACTTACAGAGTCAGACTTTTTCTCTAACAAAAATTCGTTAAACAAACTGACTGGAGCATCAATAATAATAACAAGTCCACCAGAAGATAACCTATCTAAACAGTTTTGAATCAAATGATTCAATGTGCTTTCATTCTGGATAACTTTGGAATGAATAATAAACGCTTCACTTTCCTCTAATTCGTACTGACTTATCGAACTATAAACAAAGTTGACTTGGCCATTCTTTGAATAACAGTTATTTTGCCACCCTTACCCTCTCTTCATCCGAATCAACTCCAACGATTTGTCTTTTAACCCCAAGAAAATGTAACATGTACGTAGTTAATCCATAACCACAACCCAATTCAGTAATCATTCCTGCTTTCGGCACTACATCGTTAAGAGTAGCATATAGGTCTTCTCGTTGAGCGAGTTTCAACGCCTGCCACTCGAGTTCGAGGCCTTTATAAATATAGTTCATAGCCAACCGTTGCCGAAACCATCGGGGCCTTTCAATTTCAACCTGTAGTTTACGGTATTCAGTTCTGAAATAAGAGGTGATATTTTTAGCCCGCTGAATATAATTGCTTCCAAAGCTTAAATCATTTGCTTTGATCCGCGGAAGATATTTCATAGTTAGTTGACCATTGAAAATCATAAAGTCTCCCTTCCGAAGACTATCAGCTCCGCCGTGAATAACTAAAGGAACAATATCTAAGTTCAGCTTCTCCGCCAAATAAAACGCCCCTTTGTGAAAACGTTTGATCTTGCCATCAACTGAACGGGTTCCTTCAGGAAAGATTACTATTGAGTATCCTTCCTTCACTATCTTTTCAAATTTATCTAAAGCGGGGTTTACTCCCTCCATAGTGGGAAGATAATCAGCCATTTGAACTACTTTACCAAATACAGGCGAATAATACACCCAACGGTTAGTAAGCAAAATTAGTTTAGGATGTTGCGCTACTGTCACTAGAATATCAAGTACCGAGGTGTGATTGACAATAATGACAGCCGGTTTCGAAAAATCCATGCTTTCCTTATTTATATGGCGTTTTTTCACGTTTACCATAACATATAGCAGCGATTTCAGCGAAGCGTGGATTAAATAATGGAAGAAAAGTTTCTTTTTCTTCAAAGGAATAAACGGTACGATATAAAACAAAGCGAATCCGAAAATTGTTAAGAGCAGGGCTGAAAAGGTGAAATATGTATAAGAAAAAGCAGTTAAAGCCAGCGTAATAAATGTCCAGGGTGCGCGACCAGATATTTTACGATTCTGCGCAACAAAATTGAAAAGTACCGGCTGAAGTGTTTGCCCGATAAATACTACACAAAATATTCCAATGATTGAAATCATCGCAATGGATCGAAGGGCGGGGTGTTGAGCAAATATCAGTGCTCCCAGTCCTATTAAAATCGTTACTGCGGACAGAAAAATGGAGGTTTTATGAGATGACAACACCTCCTTCCCCTCCCGATACTTTTGTACTAACCCATCAGTCATGAAAATTCCGAAATCGTCGCCCAAACCAAAAATGAACGTAGAAATAATGATGTTAATCAAATTAAACTGCAGTCCCAACCAGCCCATAATACCAAGTATCCATATCCAAGTAATAACCATGGGGAGAAAGGTAATAACCGTTAGCTCCAATCTTCCATAAGTAAAAAGCAAGGAGATAAAAACCAATGAGGAAGTAAACAACAAGATTCTATTAAAATCACCTGCAATTATATTCACCAATTTGTTGGTAATGATTTGCTTGTCTAGGATAATATTTGCCGGGTCCTGAGCTAATTGGGCATAAAGAGTAGAACGTCGAGCCTTGTCCACACGAACAGCGCTCAAACCTATTTCTTTATCAGGTTCGGAGATTAGGTATTCATTACCAAAAGCTTCCTTTATCACGTGCAACTTCTCTTCGCCCATATTCAAATGTTGCTCATGAATTAAAAGAGAATCAAAATTAGAAAAGGCTGTTGGTTGAAACTTAAATTGCTTGGCTTCCAATTTTATTTTTTCCAATACTCTTTGCTTTCGGGCCTCTGTCCAATACTGATTCCATCGTTTGATTCTCTCCTCTTGCATTTTTCTAGAAGGAATGAAGTCCGAAAACGTAGAATAATCATAAATCAAGCCTTTCTGTTTTGCATTTTTTAGTTGCTGACTTAACTGTTCACTATTCCGCAGCATCTGCTCCGTCGTTTTTCCGGTTGAGGCGATGAAAACCAGTTTTGAGTTTTCATCCTGTGTCAAATCAATCTCCTTCTGAGCATATTTTGTTTTTGGGCTCATGTAGTTGACTGTGTTTAAGTCACTTTCAAAACGGACATTTGAGGCATATTGGAGAAAGAAGATGGTGATCAATAAGATTGCTAGTGAAAATAAACCTGCATTCTTTTGAACGAATCCTTCCGTGGATAAGTAAATGGAATATAAATAACTTGAACCGGAGGGAGTATTTTTATCTGCTGTAATAAATTGTGGTAAGAAGATTAGTGAAAAAAGAGCAGCCCCCATCAGGCTTAATCCGGCAAACCAACCGAAATCATTCAGTATTCTGGACTCTAATAAAGTAAGCGACAGAAAGGATCCAATAGTCGTGAAGCTTCCAATAGTAATTGGCGAAAACAAATCGGCAATGGTTTGTTTCACTGAACCGCAATGCCTGAAATGAGTAAAAAAGTGTAGTGAATAATTTACCGCGATACCCAGAACAATAGAACCTGCCCCTAATGCAATGCTCGATATACTTCCTCGAAATAGGGTGATAAAAGCCAACGAAAACAATCCCCCAAACAAAACGGGCAACATCATAATAAATGGAACCCGTTTTCGACGAAAAAAGAACCAAGTAAATGCTAGAATACAGCAGATGGTAATTGAAAGTGTCAATATTGAATCCTGTTTAAGTTGATGCGCATTTCCAGAAGCCACAACAGGGTTACCGTAATAGAGAATTTCAACTCCACTTTTTTCTGTTGAAGAAATTATTCTATCAAAGCCTGCAAATAACTTTTCATTTTTTGCCGTTTCTCCCATCCCACTTTTCAAGGAAATAAAAAGATAAGCACTACGCTTATCTTTTGACATAATGTGGCCATCATATAAATCATAATGATCGTCCACCTGCATTTTTTTGAGCCTTTGCAGTACTGGCATTGAAATCCCCAGAGGATCATCTGCTATCAATTGTTTCAATACCATTCCCGAGGCAGATGTCAGGAGATCATAGTTCTGTTCCAAGCTACGGGAGATTTGCGCTGGTTCTGTGAGCGAATCAATAATCTGGTAGTCCTCTTCTTCTAAAAAAATTGGCAGGTTTTCATAAACAGACTGATATATCTGTAGTGCTGTTTCGTCGCTCACCCTTGATTTGATGGAAACTATCTGACCAGAGAATTGATCCAGCAATCTACGCTCAAAGGAATCTGCCACTTCTATCAATTCCTCCGGTTCCGCTTCCCGACGTGAAATTATTTTGACAATCACCTTATCTGCCACGTTAGAACTCCGCAGTATATCTGTTATTTCTTTCGTCTTTTCCCCTTCAGGAAGAATAGCCGAAATATCTTCTTCAAGTCGGATTCTTGAAGAAACTAACGCAAGAGCAACAAATAGAAATACGGTGAGGACATAGAATAAATATTTCCTGGACTGGAAGTAATCATAAATACGAAGAAAGAAGCGCAACATTAGTGGGCGAATATAATCTCTGAAAACACGGGAGGCAAAATAAAAACAACAAAAAACCCAGAGAAAGACTCTGGGTTTTTGTTTACAAAAAGAGTTTAAAAAGTTCTAATTAATAGGAGTCACCTTTTCAATCATGATTCCATTGGCCGAAACGGTCAGTGCCGGATTGCTCTGAGCGGGTAGCTGATTGAAACTATCTTTATAAGAGTTGCCTACAATCGTATAGCCGCCGGTGTTCAAGTCGTATAATATATTGTTGAGCATATTCACGTTATTGCCATTCCCCGCATTTTTGTAGAATGCCTGTTTAGAACCGGGGGTACCGCTAATCGTCAGTTTCAGGCGGTTAAAGTTGATAACCTGATTATCTGTAACGCCTCCCAAAAGAATAGCAAAGGCTTCAGAACTACCACCGACTGCAATAGAGTTATTACTAATCTGCCCCAAACTTGAAGGATCGGCCACACAGTTATTTAAAGATAACCCGCAAGAACCATTGGCAGCATTCACAATATTATTACTCACCATCAGATTGCCTGAAACATTTTCAAAACTAATAGCCTTATAAGAACCATATTTTGTCAAGCTGCTTACTACATTATTGGTAATTACTGGTGCCTCTTCATTGGAAAGCGAAAGCCCACCTTCGTATTGATTGAAGAATAAAGTTCCTGTAATGGTAGTCCTTGTATCTCTTGAATCCGGGCTATTGCCCCCTTTGAATAAGCCCATGCTACCATTGTTAATTTCACAATCTTCAAACACTACATCAGATTTAGGACTGCTTGCTGTGCAATAAATCACCGCATTATTTGCCCCCGTTCTTGCGGCCTCTACGCCTTCAAACACCACCCCTTTGAAGCGGAGGTTATTAGAACTGCCGTCCACTTTCACACAATTTCCGTAAGTAGATGCTTTGTGATCAATCGTCAGATTCTCAAACGAAAAATAGGATGCACTATTCAGCATAAAGGTGAAATCGCCGGTAGCATAGCTGATAACGACATCTGCGTTATTCCTGGAATGAGATTCAAAGGTGATTGTATTCAGAGCAGAAGCGCCGCGAATAGAGGAAAGAACTACCTTCTCATTATACACCCCATTTTCAATTTGGAAATTGACTCTTCCCGATATACCGCCACATTTCAGCGCTTCGATTGCTTCAGATACCGTCGAATAATCGGCGTCATCGCTCATACCAATTTTGAATTGTCCGGCAAGCGTGACACAATCACCGGCAATAGCCTGTGTGCCACAAGAAAGCAGTGCAATTGCAATTAGAGTTTTAAGTTTGTTCATAATTTTTTTTTAAACCAGTTAACATTTTAGGACTCGTATAAAATAACACTGCATCCCTCTTTTGTCAAGAGCATAAACATCTTTTCTTTCAGAAAGCCGTTTTTCGCGGTTTTTCATTCCAAATTTGTGATAAGCAGGCATTTCTGCCCGTGTCCTGAAATCAAAAGTAGTGGTATTAATGAATTGGACAAATGTTTTGAACTGTTTTTTAATGGCTTGATTCGTGGATTCAAATGGATGTTGCTTACCCCGCTATGAATATCAGCCAATTCCTATGCCTTAACATATAATAGCACCCCTATTCAGTTTTCAGCCCTCCTGTTTTGGTATCTTGCGCCACTTCTATAAATAAACCATATATCTTATGAAACACAAAGTATTAAGCTTGTTCACCGCGGCCATCATCGCCGGGTCTTCTCTAACAACCACCGCGCAAACCCTTAAAGTTCCTGCCCCAAGTCCTACACAGACCTTGAAGCAGAACTTCGCTCTTTCAGAAATCTCGATTGAGTATTCCCGTCCGGGCGTAAAAAACCGGGTGATTTTCGGCGACTTGGTTCCCTTTGGCAAAATCTGGCGCACCGGCGCTAATGCCTCAACGAAAATTACCTTCGGGGAAGATGTGAACGTGGAAGGCAAGGCCATAGCAGCCGGCACCTACGCCATTTATACCATACCAAACAGAGACAGTTGGGAAATACTTTTCTATAAAGACCTGAAATTGGGTGGAAGCGTCAGCGACTATAAGGCCGCAGATGAATTGCTTCGCTTTACTGTCGAGGCTTCTGCGCTGGCAAACAAGGTGGAGGATTTAACGATTCAGGTTACGGACATTACACCCAGCACTGCCAACATCGAGCTTTCTTGGGACAAAACCAGTGTAGCCTTTCATGTAGCCGCGAATATTGATGCGGCAATCATGAAAAATATTGAAACAGCCTTGGTCAATGACAGCCGCCCCTATTTCCAAGCGGCCAATTATTATTATGAAAACGATAAAGACCTGAACAAGGCGCTAGAATGGGTGAACAAAGCAATTGAACAAAATCCGCAATTCTACATTATGCACACCAAAGCAAAGATTCAAATGAAGTTGAAGGATTACAAAGGCGCCATTGCCACCGCAGAAAAATCACTCGCTATGGCAAAAGAAGCGAAGAGCAATGATTACGTAGCACTAAATGAAAAACTAATCGCCGAGGCGAAGAAGAAGTAAGCCGCCTGAACTGAGATGGTTCATCTTTGGCGAAGCCAATCGTTGAAAAGCCCCGCCCGAAAGCCATCGGAGCGGGGCTTTTGCTTGGCTTGCTGGTGATATTTACGCTGCTATAAAGTGGAAAATTAAACGCCGGTAAGGGCCAAATACCAACCAGTAGTGAAATCAAAGAATCGTGAGTTGAATATTTTCAATCGTGCCATTCTCGATGCGAATACTATCATTACTTCATTACAACCATGCTGAAATATTCCTTGACAACTTTATACAGGTTGGTGTTTAGCTGTCCAATAATAAATAAAAGAGCCAGCGCCTGCCTACCGCAGGCAGGTCACCAACAACCAATTGCAAAGCTTGTTGTTGATGTTCGTAATAAGTGATTTTTAAAGATGAACTAAACACCAACAAGGGCGGAAACTAAACACCAAGGGCGCAAAGTCGATGGCAGCTAATTTATGGAAGTCGCAGACTTTCTTCTATTAAGACTTCCAAGTGCGCTACGCTAACACTTGGAAGAACGGGGGTGTTTAAAATTTTACCGAAGGAAGGGTTTAACGATTGAAGGACTAAGAAATGTCTTGGAAAAGAGTGTCCTGAAAAATGAATTGTCGTCAGTTAAGTTTGAAAGGAAAATTTTGCGGGAGGGTTGCACATAACGTTTTGGCGCTTGGCGAAGGTGGCGATTTTCACCACAAATGTTGATGCGGAGAACCAAACTTTGATTAACCACAAATGTGTCTGCGGAGCACTGAACCGCCACTTTTGCCAAACCCGTGTTATGCCTTCGTTGTTTTTTCACTCGTCTGTCAGTGCGTTAGGGAAGGCACACTCTTTGGCAAGTTTTTGGTCAAGCGTTGGGATTGTGCGACTTGCCAATGTGTGTGACTTTGAAGCGTTGGCTTTTGTCTTGCTAAATATGTTGTTGTTTTCAATTAGGTCAGTAATTACCGCCTCAATTACTGGAACTGAAACAGCATTGCCCATTTGTTTATAAACTGCGTTGTCGTTG
>JADKJG010000004.1:300000-388648 GCA_016722375.1 Bacteroidota bacterium
CACTATTCCTGATTCTGGGAGGAATCTTGCTTCTGAATATGGAAAAAGGACAAGAAACACTCTTCTTTAATAGTTTACATACCCCTTTCTTAGATCAAACATTTATCTGGATATCTCGTTTGGCTGAGATCCCCCTCTTTATCTTTATTCTGGTGGTTGCCATCCGGTTCAGCTATGGCAAAGGGCTGATATTGTTATTCAATTGTTCCATAGTCTTTGTAGTCATCCAGTTTTTGAAAAAGATAGTTTTTGAAAGCCAAGTGCGTCCGGCTTTGTTTTTTCAGGACAAGATCAAATTAAACTTTGCCGACGGGCTTCATGTCGCCTATCATCACAGCTTCCCGTCAGGACATACTGCCGCTGCCTTCGCGCTGTTTGCGATGCTCGCTTTTCTGATTGAGAAAAAGAGCTGGAGCATTCTGTTTTTCTTGCTCGCTCTGATGATTGGCATATCGCGGCTCTATTTACTTCAACACTTTTTTCGCGACGTATATGTCGGCTCTATAATTGGGGTGTTGGTCTCCATTGTTTTTTATCTCACCTTAGCGCAGTCCTCTTTCTATCAAAACTTGCGGTGGAAAGATAAGTCCCTTTTATGATGCTTGAACTGGTTGAAAAAAGAATCCGGCAATTTCCCACCCAACTGATATTGGTGGTCATTGGCGCTATTCTGTTCCTTCCATTTTTGGGAAAGGTCCATCTGTTTGGTTTAGATGAAATCAGCTTTGCAGAAAGCGCCCGCGAAATGTTGGCCTCCCGAAACTTTCACGTGATCCAGTTCGATTTTATTCCCTACTTCGGAAAACCGCCTTTATTCATTTGGCTCCAGGCGCTTTCCATGCACTATTTCGGGGTGAACGAATTTGCCGCTCGCCTGCCCAATGCCATCGTAGGAATTGCCACCATGCTCGTGGTGTTCAATATTGGCCGCTACGTGTTCAACTCGCGCTTGGGCGTATTGTGGGCGCTTTTCTTTGCCTGCTCCATTTTGCCGCAAGTGCAATTCAAAAGCGGGATTATTGACCCTGCCTTCAATCTCTTTACTTTTCTCGGCATCTTTTTCATGTACAAACTCAACATCATCAACGAGTTTGAAGACCGGAAAACCCGGAAGAAAAACCGTCGGCGCAATTTGCTTTTCTCCGCCCTCTTCATCGGCCTTGCTACGCTCACCAAAGGGCCGGTAGCCATTCTGATTTGTTTGCTCACCGCCTCTGCCTACATCTTTGCCAATCGCGGAAAAATGAAGATTGAATTGACCGAATTATTCTTTTGGGGCATCCTCATTTCGATTATCGGTATCGCTTGGCTGCTGCTCGACACCAGCATGAACGGCTTCGCCTTCGTGATGCAATTTCTCCGTTATCAGGTCCGTTGGTTCAGCACCGGCGAGGCGGGGGAGGGAGGCCCTTTTTTCTACCATATCCCCTTATTGCTTATCGGCGTTTTCCCGGCCTCGGCGCTCATCTTCAGCACCTTTACTCGGAATGTGTATGACGACCTATCGGAACATATCTTCCGCAAGTGGATGATCTATTTTTTGATTGTCGTGCTGATTCTTTGCTCGCTGACCCCCGCCCGAATCGTCCACTATTCCTCGGTGTGCTATTTCTCCATCACCTTTCTGGCTGCTTACTATCTCAACCTTCTTTTTGATGGAAAAGCCACTTGGCGTTGGAAACAAACCGTTCCGTTGATGGGCATCGGCATCTTGATTGTAGGGGCCTTGACCGCCGCTATTTTCATCATCAAATCGCCGGAACCTTTTCTGCCCTATATTCAAGATGATTTTGCGAAAGAAGCCTTGAAAACCCCCGTCTATTGGAGCGACTGGGACATCCGCTTCGGTTTGATTTATCTGTTTTGCCTCGTCGTTTCCATCCTGCTGATGCAAAGCAAGAATGTTCGGTGGGGTGCCTATCTGCTGCTGATCAGCAGCGGTCTGTTTATCAATACCGTGATGATATTCATTGTGCCGAGGGTAGAAAAATATACCCAAGCTGCTTTGATTGAATTTATCCAAACAAAACAAAACGAAGCCTGCACCATCGAGCCGGTGGGCTTCAAAACATACGCCCATTTGTTCTATGCCCTGAAGCCGGCACCGGAAAAGCAAGTTTCTTCTAAGAAAAATTATTTCATCACCAAAGTGAATACCGTGCCGGAGGTATTGCAAACCCATCCCGCAGCGCACGAACTCTACCGCAAAAACGGCTGGGTGTTTTTTGTGGGGGAATAGGATTTTGTTTCAAGGCTTGGTTTAGAAATGCCACCTCCGTCCCCGACGTTTATAACGCTTACTCGATAATAGTTACACGGCTGTTTGTCCTCCGGCGGAGGAGGTGGTTTTATTTTAAATAAATATTTGGAAAACCTCCCACCACCGGTCTGCTTTTGCAGCATCGGGAGGGCAAGTATTTTTCATCCACCAAGACCTCTACCTCATCAGGTCGGAGGTCTAACTCGTCAGCTTGGAGGTCTACCCTATCAGGTTGGAGGTCTAACTCGTCAGATCAGAGGTCTGCCTCGTCAACTTGGAGGTCTAACCCATCAGGTCAGAGGTCTATCCTATCAGGTTGGAGGTCTGCCTCGTCAGGTCAGAGGTCTATCCCCTCAGGTTGGAGGTCTGCCTCCTCAGGTCAGAGGTCTGATTTTGCAAAACAGGTCTCTGTTTTTCAAAAAAAGAGACGCTCGGACAAAATTCTGTTCATTTTTATGTTAAAACCGCCGAAAACCCCGCCTTCAAGGCTCTATCATAAATCCATTTTTTAACCTCAAAATCAAACAAAATGCTACCTACACAACTCGTTTTAGACCTCTGGAACAAAACTCTAGACAAAAAAGTTGACTTTACCGAAGAATTGGTTCAAAAACTCGTGGGCGATGTCCGATTCACGAATCCCGACCCTACATTGGCCGATGTAACAACGGCGGTGGATGCCGCCCATCAGGCTTTATTAGATGTGGCGAAAAAAAAGGGGCCTATACAGCGGCAGTGGAGGTGCAAGACCTCCGCGAAAAAGCACTGGTGGAGATTGTTACCCGCCTGGGAAATTATATTGAAACCACCAGCGGAGGCGACAAAACTATCATCGAAAGCCTCAACCTAAAAACCAAGGAACAGGGCAATGCCAGCCCGCTGCTCCAAGAGTATGGATGTTGGGCTTACTCAAGGTGATAATCAGTTTGAAATTGATATTCACTGGCATCGCATTTCTAAACTCTATAACATCCAGAGTTTCAGATTCGCTATGCCATTGGCGATGCCGTTCCTTCTTCTTGGCTGACGTATGACAAAACCACTCGTAAATCGAAAGCATCACTTTTGTCGGCACTCAGGAAAATGTGCGGGTATGGATAGAAGTGCGCGCCGTGAACGCCACCGGCGACGGCCCCTGGAGCGAAGTGGCTACCATTGTGATTGCTCCGCACACCTAAACAAAACTGAAAACAAAATCAGGCTCCCGGGTTGAAAGGCTTCGGGAGTTTTTAATTTTTATATAAACATTAACAAAAACCAAAACGACATGAAAAAAGGCTTACTCGCTTTTTGTTTGGTATTGGGGATGATGGGGGTGAAGGCACAGTGGGTGACGATACCGGATAGTTCGTTTGCGGCGTTTTTAAACGGAACAGCTTTGACAGCTTTTTTAAAGTTGTCAAAGCTAAAAGGCAGCCCCAAGCCCTGTCCTGCAAAGAAGCGGCGCGGGGCTTTTTTTTCTCAAGGCTCAAGGCTAGTAGCTCAAGGCTTATTTTATTTCCCCAAATCTCCTGCTCTTTGCAAAGCGGCTTGCAGCGCCAGTTCGATTTTAGTATTCACTTCGTTATTCCCCAACACGTGCAGAGCGGCTTCGGTGGTTCCGCCTTTAGAGGCCACGCGTTTAATCCATTCATTACAGGTCAATTGGCTTTGGTTATGAAGATGAACGGCACCCATAAAAGTTTGGTTCACCAGTAGTTCGGCCTGAGAAGGAGAGAAGCCCATTTGGGCAGCGGCGTTAATCATGGCTTGCATAAAGTAATAGACGTAGGCCGGTCCGCTGCCGGAGACTGCCGTGGCGGCATCGAGCATGTTTTCATCTTCTACATACACCGACTTACCGGTGGTGTTGATGAGGTTTTGAATGATGAAGAGTTCTTTTTTATCCATAGCAGGAGAGGAGGTGAAGACCGTCATGCCCATGCCGATTTGCGCGGGCAGGTTGGGCATAGAGCGCACTACTTTGGTAGCACCCAGCGCCTGCATCACTTGCGCCATCTGGATGCCTGCCATGATGGAAAGAATCAATTGGTCTGCTTGAATAAATGGTTTGAGTTGTGCTGCAAGCCCCGGAAAATCTTGTGGTTTCACTGCCAAGATTATGATGTCTGCTTGCGAAATATACGCTCCGGCGGCGGAAAAAATATTGGTGCGCGGCACTTCTTTCACTTGTGCTTCGCCGCCGACCATTCGATCGAGCAAGAAAAGGTCTTCGGGAACAATAAAGCGGGAAGCAAGAAAACTGCGGGCGTATGTAGTGCCCATATTTCCGGCACCGGCGATGAGAACTTTCATAATGCAATGCTGAATTTAGAATGCTGAGTGCTGAATATCAAGGGATGGTTCAACTTTTGGATTTTAGAAAAGAAGGGTGATGATTTTTTTGACAAGGGGTAAAGATTCTATTTGTTTTTCTGTTGAAAGAAGATTTAACGGGCAATAATAGCACAAATGAATCTTCGGGAAATTGTATGGTGCAAGGGGGTGCAACCTTTATTGCGGTTGTTCGGTCTTAATGGTAGTTTAGTTTTAGGGTTATAGAAAAGCCCTTCGCCCTTTGCGGAGGGTTTTTCTTTTTTTAGGATGTAGGGATTTTCCTCTTTGCCTGTTTTCCCTAAATTCGTCCCCACTAAAAAATATATGCGATGATGAAAAGATTTTTACAATTAACCGTAGTAGCTGTGTTAGCACTGCACTCATGGACAAGTTCTGCTCAAGTGGTGAACAACAGTTTCGAGAATTGGGCGACAGACACGATACACTTTGCGGGTATTGCTCCCTATCTGCCTGCTGAAACGTTCAGCTATAACGACCCCTCTGAATGGACTACCTCCAACTCCATCACCGGTATGTCTGCTTTGGGCGGCCATTTGTTTGTTACGCAGTCTTCGGATGCCTACCACGGTAGCAGTGCAATAAAAATTATTACGGACACCATCGCCCGTGTATTCAGTAGTCAACTAACGGTTCCGGGTTTTGCTATCAACGGTTACTTTACGGTTGAGTTATCTTCGCTCATTGGCGGATTGAATATTACGCCGATGTCTATAGCCGGTGCCGGTCAACCATTCACCCAGAGGCTGACCAGCTTGAAAGGATATTATAAGTATGCGCCTATTTTGAACCCAAACACTAGCGCAAACGATACCTGCATGATTTGGGCGACGCTGCGAAAAGGAACCACAGCCGTGGCGGATGCTATTTATAAAAGCACGATTTCTACGAATGGGCAGTACGCAGCATTTGACATTCCTTTTGAATATCATAATTGCGAACAACCGGATACCTTGGTGATTTTGCTTTCATCGAGCATCCCTAAAACAGCGGGATTGCTGAGCGGTGTTTCTGATTTGGTTCGGGGAAGTGAATTGATAGTAGATAGCATCTATTATGATGTGATAGGGTCTGGGTACCAGTTCACCCCCTTGGCACGCAATGACCGAGACACCACTATTAAAAACACTGCTAAGACAATTAATGTTCTTGCAAATGACGAAGATTGCGATGATCCGAGTTTAACAGTTACGATTCTTGCCAATGCCAAGAATGGAACAGCAACGGTTCAGGCTAACCAGATACTTTACACCCCGGCTGCAAATTTTGTGGGTTATGATACGATCTATTATCAGGCAAGCGACGGCACAAATAACGCTGCTGCTTATGTTTGGATTAATGTTAAAGCGCCTGTAGGTATCAGCGAAGCAAACCAGGTTGCGGTCAAACTGTTTCCCAATCCGGTGAATCAATATCTGAATATTCAACTGGAATCGAAGCCGGGTATGCAGGCAGAGATATTTGATGCATTGGGTAAAAGCATCGGAGTTTATTCTTTAGATCAGAATAATACGAGGGTTTCAACTGCTGGTTTTTTTACTGGTATGTATCTCTTTCAAATCACGAATGCCTCTAATCAGATAATCTCCCGAGGCAGGTTTGCAGTGAATAGGTAGCAATCTTTTTTCAGTTCATAATGAAGCATCGGAACCTCTCCGGTGCTTTTTTTATGGTTTAAGGTCAAATACAATATGCCGTTTGTTGGAAACAAAGACTTTAGGCATGAAACAGCGACTTTTTTAATCAAATCTTCTTGACAAAGCCTTGAACCAAACATATATTGACTGCATACAAAACGAAAAAAATAAGAGCATTATGAAAAAGTTAAACATTCTTACACTAAGCATCTTCTTGACAAGCGGACTTCTTTCTTCGGCTGGCGACTGTCCATCACTTTATGGGAAGTTTACTATTGGCGGCAGCGAATCGGCTGATTACAGTTCGATCAAAGAGGCTGCGGAAGCATTGAAGTGCGGTGGGGTTTCAGGACCGGTATCTTTCAGTATTGAGAAGGGTATCTATAAAGAGCGGGTTTTGATTTCTTCTATACCCGGAGCCTCTGCATCAAACCCAATCACCTTTGAATCGCGCTCAGGAAATAATACCGATGTAGTAATTGATTATTCAACCGGAGATGCTACTGTGAATTTGAACGGCAGTTCTTTTCTTTCATTTGAGAACCTGACCATAGACCACAAAGCTGCGGTGTATGGAAATTGTGTTCGCGTTGATGGGAACGCCTCGAACCTTCGCTTTAAGAACGTGATTTTTGAAGGAGTGGAGGTAGCTCGTCCGGGTGCCAATAACGCCACCGTATATTTTGCTGCCAACTCACCAAAGACAGATATCGCCTTTGAAGATTGCGAAATCAATAACGGAAGTTGCGGTATCTATAAAGGAGGGGTGAATGAAGAGATGCAGGATAGCAAAACGCGTATTACTGGCACCCTGTTTTTTAATCAATTTGAAAGTGGTTTGGCTTTGACCAATGAAGATGCTCCTGTCATCACTAACAATGTTTTCAGTACACTTTCCAGCTATGTTGGCTTTAAAGCAATTAATCTCGACAACGTGAATAACAATGTGATACTGAGTAACAATATCATTAACGCTGCCAACGGAACTTATGGATTAGCTATGCACAACTGCCAAGCCCAGGCTACTCACCCTGCTCAAATTAGCAACAACTCTATAGCGGTGGGTGGTAATGGAGAAGCGTATGGCATCCATTTATCAGGCAACACGGATAATCAAATCATTAACTTCAACCGTGTGAAATTGACTATAAACGGAAAGGTGCAAGAGAATCAGGCATACTACAAAAATGTAGGCTCCGGGAACAATGTGAATATGATGAATGATTTGATGTATGACCTTAACACCGGTGGCTATACTATTCTTGGTAATACTTATAAAGATATGTTCAATCAACTGCCTGGCCAAAGCAACCCGTCTCTGGCGGTTTCTGCCAACGGAATCATGATTGAAAAGGTCTCTCCGATGAAGTAACCTTCATAGCTTGTTCGTTACTTTTATAAGTCTGGGCTTCCTAGCCCGGACTTTTCTTTTTTTATAAGCAGGAGCGGCTTTATTTCTTGTCTTTTGTTTTGCCATCTATTTTCTATTTTCATCCCCTGTGAGTACACCAACTTTGAACCATTTAGACGAACTGCCTTACCCTGAATTTTTTCAAAATTATTCTGAGGCTATATTTATTACAGATTCTCAACAGCAACTGATTTATTCTAATCCGGCCTTTGTGCAGATGAGTGGAGCAAACGCAGCGAGCATAGTACACGAAGTTCTTGCTTCAATGATTGAAAAGGAAGAAAATGTTCGGGTGAGTATGCGGAATCCGCAATTGTATAATCTGGTTGTTTCACGCACCAAAATTCAATTGAAAAACGAAATGCTGGGTTATGTATTTGTTCTGTCAGAAGTTATCGAAGAAAGCGATCTGAAGCAAGAGTTGGATAAAAAAACTAAGGAAACTACCCGCGCAAAAGAGGAACTGGAGCAAATTCTTTATGTTGTTTCTCATGATTTACAAGCACCGCTTCGCTCTACAGGAAGTTTTATACAACTGATGGAGAAAAGTATTAAAAAGGGAGATACCCAAGCGGTTGGCGAGTTTATGAAGTTTGTTTTGGAGGGAGTCGCCACCATGCAATCATTGATACAGGATTTATTGGAGTTTTCACGGATCACCACAAAGGGGCAACCTTTTGTTGAAACAGATTTGAATCAGGTGCTGCAATCTGCTCAGATACATTTGATGAAAAAGATAGAGGAGAAGGGCGCTGTGATTACTTCGCAGCAGCTTCCCAAAGTAAAAGGAGATACAGCACAACTAACCCGACTTTTTCAGGAGCTTTTGGACAATGCACTGAAATTTGTACCTAGCGATCGGAAGCCTGAAATCAACATATCTGTAAAAGAAAGAGAGACTGATTACCTAATTTCATTGGGTGATAATGGTATCGGGATAGAAGAAAAGTTTTACAGTCGAATTTTTGTTATTTTCCAAAGGCTTCACCAGAAGGGAGACTATGAAGGAACCGGAATTGGCCTAGCGGTGGGGAAAAGAATATTGGAAAGACATGGCGGTGAAATCTGGGTGGAATCTGAGGTTGGGAAAGGGAGTGTTTTTAATTTTACTTTGAATAAATAATCTACCCAATGGAATTTTTACAAAGCAGAAAGAACAAATACCACATCTTGTTGGTGGAAGATAATCCGGCAGATATTAGACTGACTAAGGAGGCTTTGAAAGAAAGTAGTTTAGAAATCACTCTGGATGTGGTGATGGATGGAGAAGCGGCACTTGATTTTCTTTTAAAGAGAAAGGGTTATAGTGATGCTACAACACCCCTTATCATACTGCTTGATTTGAATCTGCCCAAAAAGAACGGGCTGGAGGTATTGAAAGAAATAAAGGCTGATGAGTCACTGAAAGAAATACCCGTAATTGTACTGACAACATCTGATGCAAAACATGATATTACCCGTGCTTACCAGTTATATGCAAATTGTTACATTATCAAGCCTATAGATTTCGATGAATTTTCAAAGGTCATTCAACTGATAGAGGCATTCTGGTTTCGTGCCGCTAAACTTCCCGCAGCTTAAATAATACCCTTAACTATGACTACAGAAGAACTTAAAGTATTGCTTCTTGAAGACAACGAAGGCGATGCCTTCTTAATAAAATTTTATTTAGAGGAATCCACTACTCCGAGCTTTAAAGTTTCTCATGCCACAAACCTTCAAGGGGCGCTAGATTTTTTATCTAAGGAGAAATTTGATTTGATTCTAAGTGATATGAATCTACCGGACAGTTTTGGAATGGATACAATTAAAACCATGCTTTCCAAATATCCGGGCAATCTGATTATTGTGCTCACTGGCCTTACGGATGAGTATGTGGGTCTTCAAACCGTTCGATTCGGGGCACAGGATTTTTTAGTGAAGGGTAAGTTTGATGGGAAGGTGCTGGTGTCATCCATTCTCTTCGCGTTTGAGCGGTTTAAGTTGAACAAGGAAATTGATCATGTATCTAAAGAACTAGATGCTGAAAATTGGCGGCTGGATTCTATTCAGCGCCTGCTAAAAGTTGGTTATAGTGAAATAGATCCGCGTACTCAAACTATTTATCGGTCGCGTTTTACTATTGAAATGATGGATTATAATCCCAAAAAGCAAAATGGGAAAATGGAAGATTTCGGTGAGAATATTCACCCAGATGACCTAAATAGGATAATGGCCAAACTTGCTGAAGTAATGGTATCAAAAACCTCTGGAGAAGAGATTTTCCGACATTCAAAAAATGGGAAAATCTATCGGGTGCTTTATGAATACAGAAATGAAAAAATTTGCTGCATTTTGCAGGAGAGTAAATAAAACAAAGTCGGTCGCCCTTAGGGACGACCGACTTTGTTTTATGAAAGGACTAAAAAGCTAGGCTTATTTTACCTGGGCAACAATTGCTTTGAAGGCTTCTGGATTATTCAGAGCCAAATCCGCAAGGACTTTACGATTCAATTCAATGTTGGCTGAAGCCAGTTTGTTAATGAAACGAGAGTAAGTCAAACCCTCTTCTCGAACGGCAGCATTGATACGGGTAATCCAAATTCCGCGATAGTCCCTCTTCTTGAGTTTGCGACCTACATAAGAGTAAACACCCGCTTTTTCTACCGCGTTTTTGGCAACGGTATAAACCTTACTACGGCTGAGGAAATATCCTTTAGCCTTATCGAGTATCTTCTTTCTTCTTTTCCGCGAAGCGACGGCATTGGTTGAACGTGGCATCTTCTTTCTATTTTGTTATTTGCAAATTTTGGAGTAAAAATTAGGATAAACCAAGCATCAACTTCACTCTAGGCATATCGCTTTTATGAACGATGGCAGATTTAGCAAGTTCTTCTTTTCTTTTCTTACTCTTGCTACCCAGCAGATGGCGCTTAAATGCCTTCGAACGCTTAATCTTCCCTGATCCAGTTACCTTGAACCTTTTCTTGGCTCCGGAGTTTGTTTTTTGTTTAGGCATAACCTTTTTATCTTATTTTTTGGGACGGCAAATATATTGATACTTTCAAGATAACCAAAAGAAGTTTTAGAAAGTTTGACTATGGGATAATCACCCAATTCCTAATGGTTATTGTTTCTGGTATTTGCCAGGCACCAGTGCAGCACGTGACCCGCAGGTATCTTCCAGCAATGTTAGAGAAAGTGTAGGATAAAATGTTCCGGTGATGCTCTCTACGGAATACCGCCAGTCATAGCTTCCAATTGCAGAATCAGAACACGCACCTGATTGGTCCGAAAAAATAAGAGAATTTGTCCCTGTATGAAATGTGCCAGAGGTTTCTGAGATTCCAAGGTTCTTTAGGATATAGGTGCTATCGCTATTCAGTGTTATTTCTGAAAGGTTATTAGTCCAGCTTCCTACGTAATCTTCTGGATCAGTATATTTTTTTTGTACAAGAAGAAAGTATAAAAAACAAGGAAGCCCAAAGTAAAATTTTCGTCAATTTCATATATCTAGTTGTTGTTTTCGTTGAAACCGGGGCGAAAAATAGAATATTTTGATTCTATTTTTCGCCATTGGCAATATCTGATGTGCATTAATCTGAATGTATCTGGATTTTTCTTCAGAGTTTTTGCTGTAACTAACACCTATGTATAACGTATACATAAGGATTATGGCACTAATCAAGAGGTTTTGGGATAATATATCTTACGCTGGAATCTTTGCTGCCAAGACAGATTGGGAGCGAAAGAATATCATCCATATCAATCGGGCATGGTTGATTTTGATGTTTGTACAACTCATTAGTGTTACCTCTCATATCGCTAATGGACTGGAACGTTCAGCCTGGCTCACTTTTATTTTAATTCTTGGACTTATTGGGGTGCATTTAATTATCCGTATGGGTAAATTGAATGCAGGGAAAATGACTGCCATCTTGGTAATTAATTATAGCATGGTGCTAATGGGTGTTTTTCTTGGCAGCCAGACTCAGTTGATTGACTTCTTGCTGCTATCAGCAATGATGCCTCTGTATTTGTTTGAAACCAACAATAAGAAGTTGATCTTTTGGGGCATGTTTCTAAGCGTAGCTCCATTTGGTTTGTATCATTTGTTTATTCCTGGCTTTGAATCGTATGCACTTTCCTATGAAGAACAGATAGCTATTTACAAGGTTACTTCGCCCATCAAATTGTTGTCATTAGTGACGCTCCTATATCTTATTTATAATAAAAATGCTGATTACGAAGAGGAAGTAAAACACAAAGAGCGGGAACTTATCGGTCAAAAAAGGCTGTATGAATGTATGTTGGAACAAATTCCTATTGCCATTGCCTCCTTTGATAAAGAACTAAAATATACTTACCTCAATAGTTCAGCCGTAAAGGATATGTCATTGAGAAAATGGATGATGGGTAAAACAGACATGGATTATTTTAAAGAATATAATCTGGATATAAGAGCAGCAGAAGAAAGAACTCGCGTTCTTCATGAAGCGCTGGAAAAAGAATGTGAGATACAATTAGAGGAAACAGTTCTGGATCGTTCTGGGAAAGTAAGACATTCACTTAAGGGCACTGCTCCAATCTATAGCGACGATAACAAAGAATTGCTCTGTTTGATTGGATACTCACTGGACATATCCAACATAAAGGAGGCAGAGAGAAAAATTGCTGACTATGCGGTTGAGTTAGAAAGAAAAAATTCGGACCTACAGCATTTTGTCAATGCTACTTCGCATGATTTAAAAACTCCGTTGAGAGTAGTAGCGTCCTATTTGCAATTACTGGAGAGAAAAAATAAGGGTAAACTGGATGAGGATTCCTTATCTATGATTGCCAGTACTATCAAGTCAGTGAAGCAACTGAACCAGTTGATCAGCGATATTTATCAATACTCCGTGGCCGATAGTACGGAGAAGCCGGTAGAAGTAACCGACTTGATGAAGTTAGCCAATGATACAATCAATCAAATAGGAGCGGTCGTGCGACAAAAAAATGCGGTGGTACAGCTCAAGCAGTTGCCTACCCTAAAACTGGCACCGTCTCATGCGGGAATGTTATTTGCTAACCTGATTGAGAACGCCATCAAATACAATGAATCCGAAGCGCCAGAAGTAACTATTGCTTGTGAAACAACCGATCAGGAATATATTGTCAGTGTGAAAGACAATGGCATTGGAATTCCCGAGGCTTATAAAAAGCAGGTCTTTGAAATTTTCCGCCGCTTGCACAACTCGGATACCTATGAAGGAACCGGGGTAGGTTAGCCATCTGTAAAAAGATTGTAGAAAGCTATGGCGGAAGAATCTGGGGAAAGCGAAGCCGACAAGGCTCCACTTTCTTCTTCAGCCTTGCTAAATCCGCAGTGAGTGTTGGTGTCTCCGAATCATACTACATTGACCCCTTTAAGGATTTCCCGATAGCGGCTACCGGATAACCATTCATCCGTTCTGCTTTACTTAGACCGCAGCTTTATGACCGGAATAATAATTTCTTCTAAAGAAATTCCGCCGTGCTGAAAAGTGTTTTTATAATAATTTGCAAAGTGATTGTAGTTGTTAGGGTATATGAGATACTTATTCTCCTTGGCAAAAATATAGGATGAACTGAGATTAGATTGGGGCAAGCCCATCTCTGCGGGTTTCTTCACCACGAAAACATCTCGTTCGTCATAATTCAGGTTCTTGCCGGTCTTGTATCGAATGTTTGCCGTCGTTTCCCGGTCGCCGATACACTTTGAAGGATCTTGTACGCGCACCGTTCCATGATCGGTAGTCAACAAAATATTCACGTCTTTTTCTGCCAGTTTCTTCATCGCGTTTAGCAAGGGCGAATGATCAAACCACGAAACCGAAAGCGAACGATAGGCCGCTTCATCGCTGGCCAACTCTTTTAATACCTCCATTTCCGTGCGCGCATGGCTAAGCATATCCACAAAATTATAGACGATGGCAGTTAGCTTGTTGTTCAGATAATTGGTGATGTTACTTTCCAGTAATTCTCCGTCGCGGTGATTGGTGATTTTTACATACTGGCTCTTTATCGGTTCATGAAAAGTTCTTTTCAAATAATCTTCCAAAAACTTGCCCTCATTTTGGTTCTTACTTCCTTCCTCATCATCATATTTCCATAGATCGGGATATTTTTCCTGAATCTGCAAAGGCAACATGCCCGAAAAAATAGAGTTGCGGCTGTATTGTGTTGCAGTCGGCAGGATTGAATAAAACGAATCTTCTTCTTCCACCTTAAAATATTCCATCACCAGTGGTTGAATAGACTTCCATTGGTCAAAACGCAGGTTGTCAATCAGAATAATAAAAGTGGGTTTATCTTCCTTCAACATGGGCAGAAGCTTTTGCGACAGCAACGTGTGCGACATTACTGGTACGGTGGCGCCCGGCGTTCCATTCACCCATGTTTTATAGTTAGTAGTGACAAACTTCGTGAACTCATGGTTCGCTTCCTGCTTTTGTGCGTTGAACACTTCCACCATACTCGAGTCAGATTTATTCAACTCTATTTCCCAGTAAATCAATTTGCGGTATAATTCTGCCCATTGATGCACATCCATTTTTTCCTGCATGGCCATAAATAATTTCTGAAACTCCTGTTGATAGGAGGAGGTGGTTTTTTCAGAAATCAATCTGGAATTGTCAATGATTTTTTTGAGGGAGGAAAGAATTTGTTGCGGCTTCACCGGCTTGATAAGATAGTCGGCTATCTGCGAACCAATCGCTTCTTCCATCAGATTATCTTCCTCGTTCTTGGTAATCATCACCACCGGCACATGATTATCAATGGCCTTGATTCGTTGAAGGGTCTCCAGCCCGGTTAGCCCCGGCATACTCTCGTCCAGAAACACCACATCAATGCCGCGTTTGCTCACCCGGTCTATGGCATCCTGCCCATTGGTTACCGGCACCACGCTGTAACCCTTTCCTTCCAGAAACATGATGCTGGGTTTCAACAAATCAATTTCATCATCTGCCCATAGTATTGTTATCGCTGCCATTCTTTTTTCTTTTTTTAGTTTATGATTTATAGTGAGTCATGTTCTTATCAGAAAAGGTTTTAAACCAACCGTCAACTGCCAAAGCGAACCCGCTGACAATGATAAAGCTAAATGGCAGTAAATATTGCATGAAGGGCTTGTTAATGAATGATAAAGCTGAATTTGGTGTTAGATAACAGCATTAGATCTGTTTACTTAATTTTGAAAACCGTTCAGTCATCAGCCATACCATCGCCCAATAATTATTGTACCAAATACAAAAGCCTCAAAATTTCTTTGAAATCATTTGTTCGATTGAAAACTGCCGCTATATTCGATGTATAGTTCCATAGAAAATTCATTTGCACAGATGCTTTTTTCGACAAACAAACATTCTTTCTCTCCCTCCGAAACACCGGTAACGGCTGGTGCTGGTTTAAGTAGTTTAACGCTTAACTACCTGTACGAAATCACAATGTGTAAGTCTGCGGTTTATTCAAAAAACCGTACGGATAAATCATTTACTGGTGCGGATAAATCATCTAACCGCAAGCTTTACTCATTTATCCATGCGGATAATTCAATAAACCGTACGGATAATACATCCAGCCGTGCGGATAACTCATTTAACCGTACGGATAATTCAATAAACTGTACGGTTAATACATCCAACCGTGCGGATAAATGGAAAAACCGTCGCCCTTTTTTGTCGTTTGGCCCGCTTTTAATTAAAAACCATACCCAAACAGGGGTCATTGGGCAATTTTCTTCCTCCAGTCTCTCCTTAATTTCAATTATTTAAACCAAAAAAACCAAACCTATGAAAGATGATTATGTTAAACAAGAAAAATGGGAATTTTCCAACCAACTACGCCAGTTTGCCGATGGCTTGGGCGTTCATGGCGCGGCCTTGGGTTTCGACCCTAACTGGGCGTAGGCTATTTGCCTACGACCTATCAAGAATGTAGCCTGTGGCTACATAAAATCAAAAGCCCTGTCCTGCCAAAAAGTGGGGCGGGGCTTTTCGTTTGTATGCTCTTCGCCCGTGTTGGTGTTTGAGTTCTCCAAAATAATTGAAAAGTGAACGATACCAACACGCTACACCTGCCCAGCGGCATGTACTTTGTCAATAACAAGAAGTTTGTGAAGGAGTAGGAGTTCCAAACTACAAAAGTCTTTAAGACTTTTGTAGTTTATTAAACTCAAAAGCCCCGTTCCGATAGTATCGACGGGGCTTTTTTCTCGCGGCTCAAGGCTCGTAGCTCGTGACTTAATAGGTTCGTAGCTATTTCAACTTTTCTCAAAAAAAAAGAACCCCTCCGCCAGGCGAAAGGGTTCTTTAAATTTTGAATGAAAGGGTGATTATGCGAACTTCACGTTCACGGCATTTAATCCTTTTTTTCCTTGTTGCAACTCGAAAGTGACTTTGTCGCCTTCAGAGACTTGATTAATCAAACCTGAGCTGTGTACAAAATACTCGGTAGATGAATTGTCATCTTTAATGAAACCGAATCCTTTGTCGTTGTTAAAAAACTTTACTGTTCCTTGATTCATAAAAAAAATTGTTTTAGCGCTGTTATAATGAATATGCAACGACACCAACAACAAACGTGCAATTGCGCCGCAAAGGTAACTATATATATAAGAAAGGGATATTTTTTTCTGAACGTCGCTCCATTATAAAGGACAGGTAGCAGGGTTTCCGCAAGGGTTCAACATATTTAGCCCCTATGGAGTTCGCCGCAAGGCAGCTATATCTGTAGCAAACTCGATGCGGGTTTCGCGAAAACGTTCTTTCAATGTTTTCATCAAGTCGCACTTAGCATCGAAGGCGTCGTTATTGTTTTTGGCCCAAACCCAAGCTCTCAAACGAATGCCATAAGATTCCAAGCCTACCACCTTTACGGGTAATATTTCGGCCTTCTCCATTTTCAAGCGGATATTCCTGCCGTCTATAAATAAGGGATGCTTCATTGCTTCTTCCCGCATAATGGCCATTGCAAGATTATGGTCGCTTTGATAGGTAATGACTACTTCCAGATGAAATTGTATTCGTTCATCTTTGATACTTGAATTGAGAATTTGTTCTCGGCTGATAACGGAGTTGGGAATAACAATTCTGCGGTTTTCAATACTCTTCAGGATAGTATGTCTCAGGGTAATGTCCTCCACCACCCCACTTGATCGTTTGAAAGCAATTTGATATTATCTCCTACGCTGAATGGTTTATAAATAACCAAAAAGATTCCACTGATGATGTTGCTCACGGCCTCCTGTGCGGCAAAGCCAAGGATGGCAGCCAAGATACCCGCACTGGCGAATAGTGTTTTTCCAACGGTGTGTAGGGCAGGTATATTCCAGAATATAAAGAAGACGGCACCAACCAATACAATCATGCTAACCGCATTCTGTAAAAATGAATAGTTGGTGGGATCCACCTTCATGATCTTGGCACTGCGTCGGATATAGCGACGAATTAAAATGTCCAGCACCCGCCCAAGAAGGAAGGCAATAGCAATTACCAATATAGGGCCGATGAAGGATTCTATTTTGCTGAAATCAATTTTGAAAGACAAAAGCATGGAGAAAATATCAGTAGGAATTGATTAGCGAACAATAAATCATGGAGCCGTTGAATGGGTGGTCTGTGCCTTTTCGGTTTGCATCAGTTTTTTCAACATCTGAACGGTGTAATCAATTTCTTCTTTCGTATTGTATTTGCTGAATGAAAAACGGATAGATTTTCGTTGCGGATCGGCCCCAATAGCTTCTAACACATGAGAAGACTTTTCTGAACCGGAGGAACAGGCACTGCCTCCGCTGGCGGCTATTCCCGACATATCTAGGTTGAAAAGCATCAGTTCTGATTTTCCGGAAACCGGAAGCGAAACATTTAGTACCTTATAATTGCTCCCTTCCTCGCTGGTATCGCCATTAAAACCGATGTTTGGAATGGCATTCATCAGGTTCGTTTTCATATATTCTTTCAAACCTTGTATGTGAGAACGATAATTTTCCATTTGGTTTATACATATTTCCAATGCTTTGCCTAGGCCAACAATTCCATATACATTTTCTGTGCCGGCACGCATATTGCGTTCTTGTGAACCACCATCCATGAAGGGATGCATGTTTACTCCATTATTGATGTAAACAAAACCCCCCTTGGGGCCGTGAAATTTATGTGCGGAACCGGTTAGAAAATGAATCTTGAGTTGTTGTAAATCGAAGGGGTTATAACCTATGGTCTGCACCGTGTCGGAATGAAAGAAAGCGTTGTGCTGTTGACAGAGTTCTGATACTTTTAGAAGGTCAAGCAGCGTTCCTATTTCATTGTTTGCATGCATTAGGCTGACCAGTGTCTTTTTGTCTCCGGAGGCTGCAAGTAGGACGTCCAGATTTTTATAATCAACTCTTCCTTGCCCATCAAGTTTTACGTAAACTATTTCCACCCCCTCTCTCCCTACGGCCTCAACCGAATGAAGTACACAATGATGTTCGATTTTGGATGAAATAACTCGCTGAACCCCCAAATCGCGTACGGCACATTTAATAATCATATTACAGCTTTCTGTCCCGCTGCCCGTAAAGAATACCTCGGCGGTAGATGCATTTAAATACTTCGCGATAATTTTTCTCGATTTTTCTATGGCTGCTTTGGTTTTTCGACCGTATGCATGGATAGAAGATGGATTGCCAAAAAAATCGGTCATGTAGGGCAACATCTCTTCTAATACATCTTTGTCCATAGGCGTAGTGGCCGCATTATCTAAGTAAACTTTCATTCTGGAATTTTGCACAAATCTAAGCGATTTGAGGATTTTCGCCTCTTGTTTGCATGAAACACCTTTCTATATTTACAAGATAATTATCCATCTGATGAAAACTTCTCTAATACTGTTCTCCACGTTGCTTGTATTGATTACCTTTTCTTCCTGTAGAAAATGTTTTACGTGTATGAATGAATGTACAGAATGTTCGCGGCTTGATTCCACATTAGTCACCCTGTCAGATACTACGAATAATGTGATTCGGACATACGATACTACCCTTGTAAACACCATCACCAACATTCATTGCACCGACGATTATACGAACCCAACTCGCGAAGATTATTTGGCAGCGATTGATTATGAAGTTTCTATTGGTGCTACATGTGCAAGCCGCTCCCCAACTTATACCTTCAATTTTTGCATTGATAATTCAGGCAAAAAAGCTTATCCGGACTATTTTGATCATGGCGGAAGAGCGCCCTGTGTGCTGAAATAAATAAATTTGAATATTGTCAGGAGTAATCAGACATTGTAAGCTACCCCAAGCTCTCTGATGATCAGTTCTATCATCTTTTCTTTTTGAGGGTCATATTTATCTTTCAGGTTATAGCCCCAGTGCTTGGCCACTATTTGATAGAACCAAGCGTTCAACGGCCCTTTCAATTCTTTAATAATGACAAATGAATTGTTTCCGGTTTCGCGATTAAGAAGTTTGAAAAGCATTTCGCCCTGGCCAATAGTCAGGTCTTTAAGTTCATTTTCAAATTTACCTCGCATTTCCTTTTCTAGATCTCTTTTGTAATGCCGATACTGGCGATGCTTCATATCCTGCTTTTCTTCTTTCATTTCCGAATAAAGCTGTTTTGCGATTTTAATATAAGGAAGCACTTTCAATATGCGGCTTTTATACTTGTAGTACTGCGACCATTCTTCGGCGGTTTTGAAGGATACAATATTGACTTCTTGCAGATTGACAACAGGGGTAGAATCTGAGGTGAAATAGCCAGAGTCGTATATGTACGAGCCGGATGAATCCTTATTGGCGAAAGTTAAACTGGTTTGAGCATTACTATCTTGGAAATAAAATAGAGACACTAACAAAAGGAAGGAAGTAATATTATACCTATAGACGCTCATAACCCTGCTCAAAGCAAACGAACCTTTAATGCCTTATCCAAAATTACCAAATTGTTTTCAATCATACGTTCCGAATAATAATCTTTACATAATTTGGGACAACGCAACACTAAACAACTAAAAGCCCGCCATGTATTTTAAATATGGCGGGCTCAAAAAATAAGCGATTAGCTTTAATGAGGCAACAAACCCTATTCGAACCCAATAGGCACGACTAAACCGTGCTTCGGTTAGAACTGAATAGGATAGAGCGATAAAGACAGGAAACTGTCTGCTGGAGACAATTAAACCTTGTGCTTTATCGTAACGAATTTCTTCGTTACTTTTTTGGGATACTGCTTAGCATACCTTGCTGAAGCAAAGCGTCCGGTTTCCTTGTTTAAATAGACTGCTTGCTTGTGCGTTGTAAATTTTGCTTTTGCCATAGAGTTTTTTTTTGATGACTTTTCAAAATAAAGTAAAATAATTATACAAACCAAATATTCGCTGTTATTTTTTTTAGAGTCAACTGGTTGAAAGTTAAAAAACTGCCGCTCACTGGCATTATTTAAGATCAGTAGGTTTCAAAAGCGCACTTCATAATATCTGCCTTCCGATTGGGTATTGAAATCCCAAGAGTGAGTTCATAGGCCCCTGCGGTTTGCATTCCTAATCCCATATAAGGCAAATCAACAGAGAACCCGGCGAAATAGCCAACCGGATTTTCCCCCTGGGCAAAAGTGCCCCGGTGTGTAAGGCTTACGATAATAGCGCTTGTATTTACTTTTTGTTTATTCGTTTCGGTATTCACCGTAATGACCGAAAACCTGTTATAAATTCCCACACCAATTGGCATTATCTCTTGATTCTTTTTGAGTTTCAAGGAGAAATCAATACCGACATTCATCGCGTAAAACTTCCCTTGGTTTTCAAACAATACAGAAGGCCCGATAAAGAATTGTTTCTCCTTTATTGCAATACTACTGCGGTAGGTTGCGATATATTTTCTCGGTAGTCGCGCTCCGTCATTATTTGCACCGGTAATAGAAATAGAAGGAGCTAAAATATGAGACATTGCGAAACCTAATTCGTTGTACCATATTCCTTTGGCTTGAAAATTATTTCGAATCAATAATCCCGCATCCAAATCAAAATAATTTCTTGATGAGATACCATCTTGGGTGAAGGATGATGGTCCGGTGATGCCATAATCCGGGCTGAGTTGGTCGGAGAAAACAAAATGACTCCAATCTACTCGGATATGGTTGTAATAAGCCTTAAATCCTAAATAGATATTAAATCGGTCCATTTCATCCTTACGAGCGCGAATATTAGGCAAGTGTTGTGCATAGATAACACCGACAGATGTGGTTGTCAGGAATCCTTGCCCTTCAACATCCTGCATTACAAAAGCCCCGGCACCGGCATTAAATTTATTGCGTATTGAAAAGTATGAATCACCTGTAATGGAGTAAGTAGAAAGCGGTCCAGGAAATCGTTTGCCGGGGACATTTGGCCAAAGATTTCGATAAGTAACGGCAAAGCGTGTTTGTTTCTTATATCCTGAGTAGGCCGGATTGTAATAAATTTGATTGGGGTCAAACTGCGAAAAGGTAGGGTCTTGCGCTACCACAAACAATGTCAGCAACGAAAGCGGCATGGTTAAAAAAAGAATTCGCAAGTATCGGTTCATCTCAAAGTAACTATTTCAAAAAGGAAATTAAGAAAACATTTTGCCTTCAGCAAAATGAAAGGTTAATGGTTCCAATTAGCTGATTACGGGTTCCTCAGTGGTTATACGGTTCTCGGTAAAAAAAGTTATGCTTATTATATTCTTTCCGTTACCTACGTCTGATTTTGGCATGATACGCTCTTATGCAGTTTCATGAATGCTATACTCAGAAACATGAAAAAGCCCTTTTTAATCCTATAGAAGATTCTTATTCAATAATGTCGTCAGTTCTAGTGCCTTCTTATTCTTATAAACTTTACCGTTAAACTCTTTCACCCATTGCACCCCTCGGACAGCATTTGTTAATAGGATTTCATCTGCGGTAAACAGTTCCTCTACATCTATCGCCCGTTCTTCTACCGTATCCTCCAGAATAGAAATCAGGTAAGTTCTCAATACCCCGTTCACACAACCAGCGTCCAAATCAGGAGTAAACATTTTTTCTCCTTTTACCAGAAATATATTTGAATGGAGGGCTTCGCATACCTGACCATATTGATTGGTTAAAATACACTCCTCCCAACCTTCTTTTTTCGTCAATTGCGCGGCCAATAAATACATCAGGGCGCTGGAATTTTTCAAATCACTAATCATCGAAACCGCCTTATAACAGTCTTCTCGGATGCCGGCTTTCAGCCCGGATCCGACTTGAAATTGTGAATTATCCATAGGATCCATCGAGATGACATACCCCAATTCATCCTGATCAGAAATATACATCCCGGTGCCTTTGCGATAGAATTGCAAGCGAATACGAGCATTGGACGAAACTTCATTTACGGAACATAAATCGAGTAGATGTCCAGAAAACTTTTCTACGGTTAAACGAAAAGGCAATAAAGCAAAAAACACCTCAGCAGTGAAATCTATTCTACTCCAATGGTAATCAAGCAAGGGGATTTTCTTATTAAACATGGCCATACTTTCAAAAAAGCCATCGCCATATCTGAATGCCCGATTCGTAACCGGTAGAAGGTGTTCGCTTTCTGGGTGGATGTTTCCGTTATAATTGATATACTGCATAGGAATTATTAGATACAATTAATTCTCCAATAGGGGGGTGATAGCCTTTCTCAACAAGCATGTGGGTGACACCTTCCAATTTTAGTGCTTTAAGGCGGTCGCTATCCAAAGCAAAATTATCATCTGCAATTTTCTTTAGCCCAAACCCCTTTTGAGAATCTTCTATATCAAGACCATAAACTAATTGAATACGTTTATACCACTCACGAACGTATTTCTTGTCATGAACATTCGCCTTGAACTCTACGTAGCTGGAACGCTCCGCATAATATTTCAGTTCTGAGTTGTCAAACGGTTGAATAAATAGGGCGTCTTTGGGTGTGACATTCTTTATCTCCTGACAAATAGAAATCATTTCATTGTTCTCTTTGAGGCTGAATAATTCAAACGGTACTTTATAAGGAAGCATTTGATTGAAGCTAAGTATCACTATCCAACAATCGGTTATACTGATAAGAAGAAATGATTTTCCAAATGAAACAAACAGATGAGAAAGAGAAACGAAACTAACAAACCTTTCTATCCAAGCCACGACTGCCACTACTCCAAAGAACTTCATCCAGGTGGTGATCCGATATAATTGAAAATTGGCAATAAATATATTCTGAAATCCATCAACTGAAATAGCATATAGGAGTATCCCTATGAAGCCGATTAGCATAAACCGAAATAATATTGGCGAACGATTTCGGAAATACCACATCGAAAAGAGTGTTAGTAAGAAAAAAACCACCATTTTAAATTTTGGGAATGACAAGAATATAAAATGGTGCGGATGTCGAAACCTGAAAAGGATTTCAAACAATTCTGTATTACTAATATCCGTATTTCCTTGCTTTGCGAAAAAGAGAGCCAACAGATAAATACCCGCTGTTCCTAAATATATGCCACAGAGAAGGAAGAATTTAGATAGTGAAATCTTTTTCTGGTAAATTAGAATCAGCAGTATGATTCCCAATACTAACATGACATCCAATCCTTCTAAACCGTGCATAATAGAAGCAATAGACATGAGGCTGATGAAGTGTAGGTACTTACCTTGAAAAAAATAGAGAATAGCCCAACCAATAATGGCCACGGCAATCAAGCTCGCTTGCAGACAGTGGTTATATAACTCCAAATTTCCCAGAGCGAAGTCGTTGAAAACAATCAAAGCAGCCGGAATGGATAGCCAAGCAAAGTATTTGTTTTGAATAAACATTTCAGCCAGCTTCATTAAGCCAAGTATCAGTATCACCGTGAAAAGACAATGAAAAATTAAACAAGCTACTTCCAGATGATTGACAAAGGGCAATAGGAGGTAAGCGATGGCCGTTCGTTCATTCGGAACAGAAGAAGCTAAGGCTTGAATGACAAAATCATGAGGATAGAGCGAGGAATCTTGAAGCCAAAGGGTGTATGGCAGCACTTCTACCTGATCTCCGGTGCCGAAGCGATAACCAAAGCGAAGGATGAGTAAGCTCCAGACTAAAAGCGCAAAAAGAATCTTTAAAGTTGCATTGGAATTGAGTCGAAGATTGGCAATCATCTTATCTGTATCTCCGTCAACTGATTATATTTTTAAACGATCATCTCTTTCAAAGCGGGGCTGATAATCAGTTTGCCAGAGGTTTTTGCTTTGATTTCATCTGTAGTGATGCCCGGTGCAATTTCCATAAGGTGAAATGCCCCGTCTTTAATTTCATAATAACCTAAATCGGTAATCACCTTTTTGATGCACCGTCTGCCGGTGAGCGGTAAGGTACATTCCTTCAGTAATTTCGACTCTCCCTTCGGATTGGTCTGCATCATCGCCACAATAATATTTTTAGCCGAAGCCACTAAGTCCATTGCGCCACCCATGCCTTTCACCATTTTTCCGGGAATCTTCCAATTCGCAATATCACCGTTCTCCGAAACTTCCATTGCTCCCAACACCGTCAAATCAATTCGCTGAGAACGGATCATTCCAAAACTCATGGCCGAATCAAATAGAGCAGAACCGGGTAGCGTCGTAATTGTTTGCTTTCCGGCATTAATGAAATCTGCATCTACTTTATCATCGGTTGGAAACGGCCCCATACCGAGTAATCCGTTTTCTGATTGAAGCGTTACGTTCAGTCCCTTGGGAATATAATTTGCCACCAGCGTTGGAATGCCGATGCCGAGGTTCACATAATAGCCATCCTCCAATTCTCTTGCTATGCGTTGTGCAATCTGATATTTATCTAATGCCATTTCTTATTCGTTTATCTTTTATAATCAGGATTTTGTAATCGTTCGCTGTTCAATTCGCTTTTCATAGTTCTGTCCCTGAAAAATACGCTGCACATATATACCCGGTGTATGAATTTCGTTGGGGTTCAGGGTGCCTACCGGTACCATTTCTTCTACTTCGGCAATAGTAATCTTTCCCGCCATCGCCATCAATGGATTGAAGTTGCGCGAGGTACCGCGATAAATCAGATTGCCGGTAGCGTCGCCCTTCCATGCCTTTACAATCGCGAAGTCTGATTTAAAAGCATGTTCCATCAAATATTCTTTTCCATCAAACATTCGTGTTTCTTTTCCTTCCGCGACCTCCGTGCCTACACCAGCCGGAGTAAAAAAAGCCGGTATGCCATAACCCGCCATCATGCAACGGGTAGCAAGCGTTCCCTGAGGAACGAGTTCTACTTCCAACTCGCCGGAAAGTAACTGTCGTTCAAATTCGGCGTTCTCGCCTACATAAGACGAAATCATTTTCTTTACCTGCCGAGTCTTCAACATCAGACCGATACCGAAATCATCTACTCCGGCGTTGTTTGAAATAAAAGTAAGCCCCTTCACCCCCTTGCGAACCAGTGCCAAAATGCAGTTCTCCGGTATTCCGCTCAATCCAAAACCACCCAGCATCAGCACCGCGTTATCCGGTATGTCTTTCACTGCCTCATCGGCGTTTGCAACTATTTTATTCATGATTTTTATTGTTTTCTTTATAAGCGGTTAGACGACCGATGTCGTCTGACCATAATTATTCTTTACTCAATTTTGCTTCGCGACGACTCATTTCTTCCAACGCCTCTCCATAGATTTTGTCAAACAGCGCCGGATGGTTTTCATAAAACCGAAAACTGCTTAAAAATTTTTCTGCCGTCACGCCTCGGTTTTTAAATATCTGTACCATATATTGTTTCGTCAAGTTCTCTTCATTCATTCCGCCCTGAGCTTTCTCGGCTGCTACGGCATCCACGATGTGAATATCAGACATAATTTGAACCATTTGATCCATCGGTATTACCGTCGCTGGTATGGTGGGCATTTCTGACCGACAACCCATCATCCAAATAAAAGCGAAAAGAATCAGACGGTTCATATAGATTTGCTTCAAAAATATAATTACTCTCCTAATGAACCTCGACAATTTCCATCAGTTAACAAAAGAAGTCCGGGCATCTGGTGCCCGACTGATTGCTGTATCAAAAACCAAACCGGTTGAAGATATACAAACGCTCTATCAAGCAGGACAAAGAATGTTTGGCGAAAACAAAGTGCAAGAAATGGCCAGTAAATACGAAGTCCTGCCCAAAGACATTGGATGGCACCTCATCGGCCATCTGCAAACCAATAAGGTAAAATATATAGCCTCCTTCGTTTCGCTCATCCATTCAGTGGATAGTCTGAAACTCTTGGCAGAAATAGACCGGCAGGCTGAAAGGTGCGGACGGGTGATAGACTGCCTGTTGCAGATTTCGATTTCGGATGAAGAAACAAAATTCGGTTTGAGTGAAGAAGTTCTATATCAACTGCTCGATTCCGACGAGTTTAAGAAGATGGATCATATCCGCATTTGTGGTTTTATGGGCATGGCCACGAATACGGATGTTGCGGACAAGATAGAGCAGGAATTTGCCTCCCTGAAAAACATCTTCGAACAGGTGCGCGAAAGATATTTCCCTACCTCTGTCAGTTTCAAAGAACTCTCTATGGGCATGACCTCTGATTACCCCTTGGCGCTCAAGCATGGTGCTACGCTGGTTCGCGTAGGGAGTTTGATTTTTGGAGAAAGGAACTGAACAACTGCTTTTTTTGTCAAAAAATGATTTGACCTATATATAGAGACCCTTTCGCCAGCAGCACTTCTTTTGTTGTTTTCTGGCTAAAAAGATACCCTCCTTCTTTTTTGACAATATCCCCAATTTGTTTCCAGCTTCAAATCCATATCAATTTTAACAATTGGGAATATCCCCGATGCTAATCTGTATATCATTATTGCCTCCGGGACTTTCCCGACGTTCATAAATATCTATTAAGGTGGCTGGGGAAATTGCCGGCGTTTGTGAATATCTATTAAGGTGCTTGGGGAAGTCCCCCCCACTCTCATATATCTATTAAGGTAGGCTATCAGAGTTATAGCGCGTACATATATCTATTAAGGCGCTCCTGCAAAGTGCCGGAATAGCTTGATATTCTTGAAAAATAGCTGTAAAAAGCCCGTTTGGGCCATTTTATAAAACAGAAAGGGGAGGAACTGTCTTTTTCAAAACAATTCCTCCCCCAAAAGCAGTTACGACTTTTTATAAACCCAAGTCATAAACCATACGCGCCTGAATGCCGCGGGTTTTCTTCAACATTTCCATCGTTTGATAAACGGCATATTGCTCGCCCAACTGTTCGCGGATGGCGTTGGTTTTCATTTCCGAAAATCCTTCGGCCAGTTTTTCGGCCAAGGTCTTTTCTTCTGGATAGGCTTTGGTGCGGTAATCTTTCAAGTTGGCTTGTTTGGCAGCATAAGCAATGGCTTCGTCCAAACCACCAATTTCATCTACCAGTCCGTTGGCGATGCCCTGCTGTCCGGTCCAAACTCTGCCCTGAGCAATACTTTCGATATAGGCAGTGTCTTTCTTTCTTCCTTCGGCTACGCGCTCTTTAAATTCGCGATAGGTTTTCTCCACGTTTCTTTGCAGAAATGCCCCTTCTTCAGCATCAACAGGTTTAGTGATACCGCCCAGTACCCCGTGTTTAGTCACCTTTACTTCATCAAACGTAATTCCCAATTTATCATTGAAAAACTTCTTTGCATTTGGAATCAATCCAAAAACCCCAATCGAACCGGTAATAGTATTTGGCTGTGCAAAAATACGATCGCCCATGCAGGAAATATAATATCCGCCGGAGGCCGCGACATCGCCATAAGACACCACCAAAGGCTTTTCTTTTTTAGCCAGAACCAATTCTCTCCACATAATATCGCTGGCCAAAGCACTGCCTCCCGGTGAATTGACGCGCAAAACAATGGCCTTTACTTTTTCATCCTTGCGAAGTTTTGAAATGAGTTTGGCAAATTTATCGCCGCCTACTTCACCGGTTTGCCCTTCGCCATCTACAATAGTGCCTTCGGCATATACCACAGCAATTTTGTTGGAGGATTTAAAATCTTTTTCAAGCGTAGAAGCATATTTTCCTATTTCGATAAATTCAACATCCTTCTTTTTGTCGGTGCCCAGTTTCTCGCGAATTTTATCCTCTACCTGATCGTAGTAGAGTGCATCGTCAATCAGCTTAAATTCTATATCCTTTTCAGGAGTTTCTGCCAAAATGTTGTTGATGATGTTGTTCAATTCAGCGGTATCTATCTTTCTTTCGCGAGCAATGTTTTTTAGAAAATAGTCATACACATCTTGATAAATTATGGAAAGTTGTTGCCGGTTGGGTTCACTCATGTTGGTGCGCACATAAGGTTCAATGGCGCTTTTAAATGCTCCGCAGTGAAAGTCCTGAACTTCTACCCCCAGTTTGTCAAACATCCCTTTGTAATACATAATCTCCCTACCGAATCCTTTCAACTCAATCAGACCGTTTGGATTGAGATATACTTTATCGGCGGCAGATGCCAGATAATATGATTTCTGCGAAACCATATCGCCATAGGCATAAACAAATTTTCCGCTCTTCCTGAATTCCAACAGCGATTGGCGAATGGCTTCCAATGTAGCCAAGCCATTATCGGTAACGCCCATTTCAAGATAAATGCCTTTGATGTTTTCATCGGTTTCCGCTTTCTTAATAGACTCACGGATATCGGTCAAGCCCAACGCCTTTTTTGATTTCATGGTAGTGAAATCAAAAGAGGCAAAGGGGTCTTCGCTAGTTTGTTCGGGAATGGAGTATCCCAAATCCAGTTTAATAATTGAGTTGGATTTGACTTTGGCTGTTTTCTCCTTGCCGGCAGCGGCAGCAAGTCCCAAGAGCAGAAACACACTCAAAACGAAGAACAAAATCAAACCGGTGATGGTGGCAAAAACGAATTTGAAGAACTGTTTCATAAAATATATTTAGTTGTTTGACGAAATGACCTGAAGTAAATTTTAAGGCTGCAATAATACAGGAACTGTAGGAATTTTGCGGAATAAGAACGATTCACCCTGCGAGTAATAAAAATCATTATTGCTGATAGCCGAAGACTTCAACTAGAAATTTATTATCCACCGCTCCGAGATCGTTTGCTGCTTTGTTACTTAGCTTGATGATGATTTCCCGACTGGTGTCAGAAATAGGAAGTTTGCCAACTACCTTTACATAAGTTGTTTTCTTGTTCATGGGGTTCACCACCCGTACAATAGAACCGGTTTCTGCATCATTATAAAAGGCCAAATAGGGATTGCCGGAAGTGTAGTCATCAATAAAATTAGCAGCGCCCCGGTTTTTCTTTAGCTTAAATCCTCCCGAAGCATATTGGCCGTAAATGGAAGGATACTCCAGAGAATTTCCTGAAGCGGTTTTTAGTTTTATCGAAGTAGCTGCTTTAGGAGTGACACTTCCGGTGTGAGTTGTGGCATCAGATGGATTGACGGTTACCTTTTCGATGATTGGCATAGTGTCCCTTTTAAAGACAACCGGAGCCAATACCTTTGGAGGGCAAGGGATGGTGATTTTTTGTCCCAACCGAACCTTCATTTTCTTTTCGATGGAGGGATTGACTTTGACCAAATCCTCTGGCTTTAACCCATATTCTTTGCTGATGGAGTATAGAGTCTCTCCTCGCTTCACCTTATGGCGCTGCTCGCATGGCTGCGCAACAGACACGACCGAAATAACCGCCAGTAAAAGGATGAATAAAAACTGCTTCACTATTAAAATACTTACTTTTAAGGCGCAAATTTACTTCCATACTTTAGAAACATGTATCGAACCCTTCCTGTCTTAACAATAATTGCCCTCTGCTTGTGCAGTATATTAAACACTTATGGGCAGAATAAAATCATCTATAGTTACGAAATACATCAGGAAATCACACCGTCCGTCAGCCGATTGACCAAGTCGGCCATTGAAGAGGCTGAAAAGAGAAATGCGGCTTATCTATTGATTGACATGGATACCTATGGCGGACTAGTGGATGCTGCGGATGAAATCAGAACTATGTTGTTGAAGACAAAAATCCCAACCATTGTGTTTGTCCGCAATAATGCGGCATCGGCTGGAGCCTTAATTTCGATAGCCTGCGATTCAATATATATGAGTCCGGGTTCTACCATTGGAGCCGCTTCGGTAGTGAATCAAGCGGGAGAGTTGATGCCGGAAAAGTATCAAAGCTATATGCGTAAAAAGATGCGCGCCACCGCCGAAGAGACTGGTAGGAATCCATTGATAGCTGAAGGGATGAGTGATGAGAATCTGGTGATTGATTCAATAAAAGAGAAAGGGAAGATCATCACGTTGAGTGTGAAAGAAGCTATGCGTTATGGATATTGTAATGGGGAAGTTTCAGACCCTGAGCAGATTATTTCTAAACTGAAAGGAGGACCATATATAATAGAGAAACACGAAAGCTCAATGGCCGAAAGTATTATACTGTGGCTGGTGAATCCGGCGGTTTCCGGTGTATTGCTGCTTATTATTTTTGGGGGAATATATTTTGAATTTAAAGCACCGGGCACTTTCATCCCTATTGCAGTATCCGCGATGGGGGCTATGCTATATTTCGCTCCCCTCTATTTGGAAGGGCTGGCGGCAAATTGGGAAATCATTGTTTTTGTTGCCGGTGTGGCGTTGATTATTGTTGAAATATTTGTATTGCCGGGCTTTGGTGTGGCGGGTATTTCAGGAATCTTATTGACCGTAGCGGCCTTAACATTGGCCATGGTTCGGAATATTGATTTCGATTTTTCATTGGTTCCGGGTGCTTCTTTGGCCACTGCATTTCTGACCGTTACTTTGGCAATGGCGGCGCCGCTTGTATTATTGCTTCTATTTGGTCATCAGATTTTTAATTCCGGTCTCTTTCGACGGATGGCGGATGTTGCTGAGATGAAAACAGCAGATGGTTATTCAATAAAAGATAATGCGCTACAAAAGTTAGTGGGGAATAGAGGTGTTTCTGTTACCGACCTTCGTCCTGCGGGAAAGATTGAGATAGACGGCGAACGTTACGATTCTATCTCTGATGGTGATTTCATTGCTAAGGGTACAGGCATTAAGGTAATTCGTGTGCAAGCTAGCTATTTGATAGTTGACCATGCATAAAGGTTCTAGTATGAAGATAATTGGTATCATTCCGGCTCGATTTGCCTCTACCCGTTTTCCAGGCAAGCCGCTGACGGACATTGAAGGCAAGTCTATGATACGAAGGGTGTATGAACAGGCAAAATTGGCGACTTCCTTATCTGAACTGATTGTAGCGACAGACGATGAGAGAATAAAGATGGAGGTCGAGCGTTTTGGAGGGAAAGTGATGATGACTTCACCGGATCACAGGAACGGCACCGAACGTTGTGCTGAAATCGCTGCGGAATCTGAGGCAGATGTTGTTATCAATATTCAGGGCGATGAACCTTTCATTCATCCTGAACAGATTGATTTAGTAGCAGGCTTATTCACAGATGCCGATACTGATGGCATGCCTCAAATCGGTACGCTGATTAAAACCCAACCTCTAAATGAAGAGTTGCAAAATCCATCCAGAGTTAAGGTGGTATTAAATAAGCAAATGGAGGGTATATATTTTAGCCGGAGTGTTATACCTTTTATCCGGAATCATCCTCATTTTACCGTTCAAGGATTCCATTCCAAATTGAACTTTCAGGGCGCAGAAGAAAGTGGAGAAGCTACCAGTACATTTTACAAGCATATCGGTATTTACGGCTACCGCAGAGATATTCTGCTTGAAATTGTGAAACTGTCTGAATCTTATCTGGAAAAGGCAGAGTCCTTAGAGCAGTTGCGCTGGATAGAGAACGGCTACCATATTCAATGCGCACTCACCACCCATGATGCTTTAAGTATTGATACTCCCGAAGATTTACAAAGCCTGAAGAGTTTCAGGAGGTAACAAAGATTAGAACTGAAGTTGCATCCTTTTCTTAGGAGGACGAATTTTGTTCAAACACTTTTCTGACCAAATCCTGCTTGGCTCATGCTCCGTCTTTTCCGGACGGAAATAAAAGCCGGCAAATTTATCGGCATCCGTAGGCATCATAGAGGGATCCCATCCATTGACCGAATAAATAATCCCTTCGGACATCTTAGCAATTGCTGCGGCAATATGTCCATAACCAATCTGGATTAAGGGAGTTTGACCTGGAGAGCGATTCACGTAATATTTGATGTTATATTTTTTGATGGTCTCAGCCAGTTTTTCATCAATCAACTCACCACATTTTTCTTCTACATACTCGGGCCAGTAATCTAGTGTTTCACTTAATTGGTTGCAATAGGCTTCAATGCCCCCTGTTTTTACCTGATCAATTGTAAACCAAGCATGTTCCGTGTCTTTCCAAATGAATTTATCGTCTGGACTTACTTTGTTTTCATAGTTCTCATCATTGTCACGAAGCTCAATTGAAAAAGTAACTTTGGTAGTTATTTCATAAGATTGCAGGAAATCATTCATTGTCTTTTCTGCGGCCTCCACAACATTTCCGAAGGTGAGGTGTTTGTCCATTTTAATAGGAAGAATTCCAAACGAAGTACTCATAAATCTGTGTTTTTTGTGTACAAATACCGGATATGTATCCAGAGAGAAACGGATGCAAAGATATAAAAATAAAGCTGGAATATTCAAAATTAGTTTGAAAACATCTTATTTGAGGGTGTGTTTTAGGATATTGGAATTCAATTTTACTTTCGCCCAATGATTCTGGAGGCAAAAGATATTTACAAGCAATATGGGTCTCTTGAAGTTCTTCGGGGGGTATCTATTTCCGTTCAAAAAGGCGAGATTGTTTCTCTGGTTGGGCCTTCAGGCGCTGGCAAGTCCACGCTGCTCCATATAATCGGTACCTTGGACAAACCGGATAAAGGGAACGTGGAAATTGAAGGAAAGGATGTAGTGTCTCTAAACGAAAAATCTATTTCATCCTTCCGGAACAAATCCATCGGGTTTATTTTTCAATTCCATCATCTTTTACCTGAGTTTACGGCTTTAGAGAATGTTTGTATTCCGGCTTTCATCGGTGGAACAGCAAGAAATATCGCCGAAAAAAAGGCTAAGGAATTGCTCTCTCTGCTTAATCTTTCAAATAGATTACATCATAAGCCTGGCGAATTATCGGGAGGAGAGCAACAACGAGTGGCGGTGGCACGCTCACTTATTAATGACCCTGTATTGGTAATGGCAGATGAACCATCGGGAAATCTGGACACGCAACATGCCGGCGAACTTCATCGCCTATTTTTTGAGCTCAGAGATAAATTGAATCAAACGTTCATCATCGTTACCCATAACGAAGAATTGGCTCGAATGGCTGATAGGACAATTACTATGAAGGACGGTATGATTGTCCGGTAGAGTGGGGCGGTAGGATTATTTGAATAGATTTGCCACTCGATATTTTTAACCAAAACAAAATTAAAATGAAGAAGATTTTACTTCTCACAGCTTTAGTTTCTTTTATGTCTATTGGAAATATTTCTGCCCAACTTGCAGCTAACCCAACCAAAACGGATCCGACTTGTTCTTCCAGCGATGGGACAGCAGCGGTGGCTCCAACCGGGGGAAGTAACTATACTTACAAATGGAGTACTGGCGCTATCACTTCCTCTATTTCCAACCTGGCGGCGGGGACTTATACAGTTACTGTCTATTCATCTGGAGGAGGAGGTACTGCAAAAAGCGATACTTTGTATAAGGAAACCTTTGATGGTGCTCAAACTTGGACACTTAACACCTCCACCGGAAGTAACGGGGCAGACTATAATTATTGGGTTATTTCAGGAGCTGAAAACGGAACTGCTCCCGGAAGTTGTGGAACAAAAAATGGTTCAGACAAGACAATGTTTGTCACCAGCGTGGCTCAGTTTGTAGGGGGGGGCTGCTTATGATGCAGGAGGCTTATGTGGTTTTTTGTATTGTCCTCAAACGAATATGGCTTCACAGTCGGCAAATATAAACACGACTCCTGTCAGTTCAGGTAGCCATAATTTGGTATTATCTTTTGATTTTATGAGTATGGGTAGTGGTTTGTCGGATAATGCTTCTGCATTCTACAGCATAGATGGAGGAACTAATTATACGCAGTTGGATGCTTCTCTCAAGTCGCCTAGTTCTTGCGGTGGCAGCGGTGCAGCGATATGGGCTCGTCGTAGTTATGTACTTCCGGCAAATTGCTTGAGCCTTTCAAACTTTAGAGTTCGCTTCAATTGGACTAACGATGATGACGGAGCAGGTTCAGATCCATCTGTAGCTATAAACAACGTCATTCTTCGTGACTCAATTCCGGGAGTTGGCGTAGGTACAGATTCTGTGGTGGCTACTATTACTCTTACTCCAACAGGTAGTGCAGCTACTCCGGTCATCACCACTTCTAAAGATACTATTTGCGCTAGTGATTCAACACAGATTTGCGTGACATCTACTTACGCTTCTTATCTGTGGAACGCGAACGGAAATAATGCTACCACGCAGTGTGTGTTTGCTAGAAATGCCGGTAACTATAACGTTCAGGTAACGGATAATAACGGCTGTACAGCTCAATCAAGTAACCTTCCGGTCACTGTTCGTCCTCAGCCATCTGTTTCTATCACCAGAACCGGTGACACTTTGGTAGTATTTAATGCGGTCAGCTACCAGTGGTATAGAAATAATGTGGCGATTACTCCGGGAGGTACCTCACAATTATTAATTGCCTCTCAACCGGGTTCCTATACCGTGGAAATTACCGATATATACGGATGCAAAGCCACCTCGACACCTATCGCCACGGCGATTCATGATTTAGCAAATGATATTCATTTTGAATTGTATCCTAACCCGGTTTCTGAAGGAAAGTTGCAGGTGGTAATTGGGAAGGAATGCTTAGGTTGTGAATTGCAAGTATTTGATGCTACAGGTCGTCTAGTTCATCAGTCTCTTGTCCATACTAAGAAGTCTGACATAGATGTGTCCCATCTTGCTAAAGGACTATATGTGGTGAAACTTAATAACGCCGTTCGGCAGTTTATCAAGGAATAAGATTCTGAAATATCATTGAATTAAAAAGGCCGCGTTTGAAATGCGCGGCCTTTTTAATTTATAGGGAGATAATGAATTTTTAGTGTAAATAGACTTTAGAAAGGTGCAGAAACTCTGTATGTTCAAGGTTCTATTCTTTCTCTCCTTATACTCCACTCCATAGGAAATGGGGAAAAGGAAAAAACCTTTTGGGCGAACAGGTTGCTTAGGTAAAGTGCCATGATAGAAAAGAGGGGAGCAAAAACGACATCTACCGTGTAATGTACCTTCTGCCAGATAATAAGAATGGCAATAATAATCGTACACATCAGTATCATTCGTTTGAGCAGTTTGTTTTTAGTCACCATGAAAAAAAGAAAACTGGAAGAAACATGACCGGAGAAGAATAGATCGTTGACCACTGCTCCATTGCCATCGTTGTGCATATAGAGGTTCGCCAGTGGGTCTGAAAGAAAAATCATATCGGCGGGTGCTTGTAGCGGAATAAGGTAAATAGTAATGGTCCTGAAAATCATGAGCATAGCATAAGCCTGAAAAGCAACAGCCAAATCTTTGGGTTTATTCAGAAGTGCAATGATGGCCGTAATCAGTATCCCATGGAAAAGTATGAAAATAATGAGTGAGAAATCACGAGGTGCAAAAAGTGCCAATAGCGGATCAGCCAATGACAATCCGCCCCGACTGGCAAAGACTCCAATATAGTGTTTGCAATATTTGGAAGCTATCAATAGCTCTATGAAGGACAGGACAAAAAAGAAGGAAAACAGAGTTCCTGCCAGATGTTCCTTCCATACAGAGGTAAAAGAGTGAATTGTTTTTTTCAACGTTGAAAATTTCGGACGCAAATTTCCACAAAAAATTAATAAAATGATAATGGCTGATTATAAAAAGAGTTATCTAGCTATTCGGTACGAACAATCTTCTGTGATTGGATCAATTGTCCCTGTTTTAATAATTTAACTAAATAAATCCCGGAAGCGAGGCGGATATCTAATCGTACAAGTGAATTTTTTGCTTGAATTAAAGATTGGTGAATCCTCCGACCTAGTGCGTCTTCTATTTCTAGAGTCCCATTTTCAAAGGGGAAGTCGGTAATCGAGATATTCACTTTGTCTTGGAAGGGGTTTGGATATACGTGAAGCAGTACTTTGTCTCCAGACGTAGATGAAACAGATACAGTCGCAGTGTCGCCTTTAGTGGTATCTACTATATCATAAACTGAAAAGACATCAAGTCCCGCTTCTACCAAGTGTCCCGGACTCCTGTCTTCTGCTTTAAACGCAATGCGCATGTTGGATGTCGGAGCCAGATAATCCTTGACCCGAAAGTCTTTATCCACCCACTGGCTTCTAGACGTAGTCTCTACATCTAAGGTAACAGAATCAATACCGTTGGTCAGCGTAATGACCAAAGAGTCGTTTGGGGTGGTAGAACCGCCATCGTTATAAAACCATCTGGAATAGGTTATGTGCGGATCATCATAATCTCGTATGGCAAAAAGTGGAGAACGAAGTATGGTATATCCGTCATCCACATCATCATCACCAGAATCACCCCCGTTATTACCGGTTACATAGCATTGGTTTCCAAAATCACCTGATACGTCAGCCCCCGGATTAGCGGTATTAAGAAAATAGGTCGTGCCAATTGGCTTTCCTCTTTTCCAAGCACCTGATGATGCGGTGGTTTGAGTAGTCCAACCGTAATCCATGATGAAATCATCATAATACCCTTTGGAAGTAGGCAGCAAAACGGTATCTATAGAAGTAGAATCTACTGCCTGGACATATACCGTCTGCCTGCCCCACCTTCCGGCATAGAAATTATACTTGCCTTGTAAAAAATCACAGAAATTATATTGAGCGAAATTATTGGTTGCCACCTCTTGATAAGTGGCGCCTAATGTATCCTGAATCAATACCCGAACAAACGGAAGTGAATCGGAAGTTGCTGAATCTGTTGTAAGGACCGTTAGGCGCGAAGTGTTGATTGGAATCAAATTTATATTGATAACCTTAAGGCTTCCGTTGCGCAACGCCACATTTGAGGAGTCCCTGGTTTGGTAGCCAGACTTGGAAAAGCGAATGGTATAAGTTCCAGTATCTGGAGTTCCCATAGCGAATATTCCTTGCAAATTAGATTTAACGCTGGCACTCGTCCCAACAATTTCGACGGTTACATCATTCAACAAGGTGCCGCACAAAGAGTCTTTTACAATTCCTTCAACATAACAAGCTCTTTTATATTCTGGCTTGAGTATCCATAAGCCGTTTTCAATATCTGAAACAATGATATTGCCGGAAGGGAGAAATGGCCAAACGCCCCAAGCACCGTTAAAACTGCTACCGGTAGTAGGCGAAGTATCATAATGGGCGACCTCGACCAAATTGTTCTTTCGCAATACGTCGAATATGGCGATGCCGTAGGTGTAATAAGAAGATACAGCATAATTATTCTTGAAGTAAGTATTGTGCATTATAGCTGTTCCGGCATCAACAGATTTAGAACGAGCCGTTTCTCTCACGCTACCTAAATTTGAAACATCATAACAAGTCAGATAAGACGAAGGCTTTTCATCTGTTGTAAAGAGATACTTGCTGTCATCACTCAGCCAACAATTATGCGCAAAATTTTGTGGTGTATTCCATACGGCAAGAGTATTTGCTGCTTGGTTACTGGTGCTTTTATTTCTTACATCCACTACTTTAATAAACCCGTTATTGACGCAGGCATTCCACATGGTATCATTTCTTGCATAATTATCATGAACGTAATTATTCTGAAAGGAACCAATCAAAGGAGGACTCCATAAATTGGAATCTAATTTGAGAAAAAGTTGCCCTTTATCAGTTCCATTGATATAAGCAATTCCCTTCTCATCAATAAATATACTATGTGATGTGGTCATATTCCCCGGCTTGACGGTATGATACCGAACGCTATCCGGAAGATATCGAAGATCTACAACCATCAGGCCACTCGCTTGTTCCGTTGTAACATAAGCATACCCTTTATACTCTCGAACCTCCCGCCACATAGCGTTAGTTCCTGTTGCCCCCGGAATCAGGAATATCTGTTTTGGGTTTGTAGGAGTGTCAATACGTACAATAGATAGCCCCTCCGTGTTTCCGACAAGGGCATACTCTCTTCCACCTGAATCTACATAGCTCGTCAGGTTGCTGCATTTTACACCGGTCGAGTAGGTAAGATGCCCAAGTAGCGAGAGATTTTTTTGTGCCAATAAAGAAAGGCTTGTTAATACTAGAAGTGAGGTGGCAAAGGCAAAGTGTCGCAGTTTTGTTCTGGTCATTCAGAGAAATTGTAAGCATAAAAATAGGGAAATTGGCTGGTTAGCTGGTTAAAGCAATAAACATTCACCTCCCTGATCCATTTAACCAATCATGAATACACTATGCTTTCCTTACATTCGCGCCGATGACCCGCCAAGAACTTTATAATCTAATTTTGAAAAAAGAATCATTCCTCTGTGTAGGTCTGGATACGGACATAAATCTAATTCCACAGCACCTTCGCTCATACGCTGATCCTGTTTTCGAGTTCAACAAAGCCATCATTGATGCAACTCATGATATTGCGGTTGCCTACAAGCCTAATCTTGCTTTTTATGAAAGTATGGGACTGAAAGGCTGGGAGAGTTTGGAGAAAACAATGGAATACCTTTCGGGCTTCAAAAATGAAGTGTTCACCATTGCCGATGCAAAGCGAGGCGATATAGGTAATACTTCAAAAATGTATGCCAAGACTTTTTTTGAATGGCTACAGTTTGATTCCGTAACTGTGGCTCCCTACATGGGCGAAGATTCAGTCACTCCGTTTTTGGAGTATAAAGATAAGTGGGTTATACTTTTAGGGCTAACATCTAATAAAGGAAGCCGCGACTTCCAATTCTTGGATACCAATGGCGCAAAACTCTATGAGCAGGTTATTACAAAGGCACAGAGCTGGGCTAATCCGGAACAACTTATGTTTGTGGTGGGTGCTACGCATCCGGAAGAGTTAAAACATATCCGAAGTTTGGCCCCGCAAAATTTCTTTCTCGTTCCCGGGGTGGGCGCACAAGGAGGTGACTTAGATGCCATTTGCCGGAACGGAATGAATCCAACTTGTGGGCTGTTAATCAACTCTTCGCGCAATATCATTTATGCTTCCAGAGAAAATGATTTTGCTTCTGCAGCCAGAAAGGCTTCGCTGGCGATTAAAGACGAAATGTCTGGCTATATACGCAGACTAAAGGCATAGAGAAATTCTGCTACTTTTGGCACCTTCAAAAAAACATACACAGTGAAAAAAACATACTTTCTTCTAGTTGGTTTTATTGCTTGCTCTTTACAAATAGCATTTGCTCAGAAAAACTCTTCTAGTGATGCATTTGAGACACAACAAAAAATCTATCATCAGGCAATGAAACGGTATGACCTACAGACCGCTACGGTAGCTATGTATAATATGATCGCTCTCAAGCCAACTCAGTTGGAATTGAATGACTCTTTAGCGTTGCTTTACTTTGGTCAGGAGAGATACCCCCAGTCTTATCTTTTGGGTGAGGAAATTTTGAAAACAAATCCTGAAAAAACCGGAATTCGTGAGTTAGTGGCCTCTTCCAAGCAAAATTTAGGTATGCTGAAGGAATCACTTGCTGAATACGAAAAGCTGTATAAAGACACCAAATCTTTGTTCTTTCTTTATCAGGCTGCTACCTTGCAGTACCAATTGAAGCGTTTCGGAGAATGTGTTGCCTCATTGGAACAAATATTGTCAAGCCCCGAAACAACAAAACAGAAGGTAACCATTCGAACTCAGTCGGGCGCACAAGAGGTACCTATGAACGCTGCTGCACTGAACATCCGTGGCATTTGTGCTATGGAGTTAAACCAGCCGGATGCTGCTAAATCCAATTTTATTAAGGCACTTGAAATATATCCTGAATTTGCATTGGCAAAAGGGAACTTAGAGAGTTTGGATAAGCACGACAATTCGCAAGCTGCTCCTGCCAGCCCCCTTAATACCGGCCCTAATCCTCCCCGGTAAAAGGATAATACAACCAACCAACAATCTCTTCAATTTTCATAAGATCAACTGAAAATGAGCCAGACAGTAAAACAAAATGTTGATGAGTTTAATAAAGATGTATTAGACAACGGCGGCTATCGTTATACCCATAACGCTAAGTATTCTTCTTTTGTAGCCAACCTCAGGCAAACCGATATAACCGAAGAAATAATTCGTAAGATTGGTAACATCAAAACCGTTTTGGACATAGGCAGCGGGGATGGCACTTACACTGCGGAACTAAAAGAGCGAATGCCGGATATCGAGTTTACGGGTTTCGATCCGGCATCCGTAGCGATTAAAGCGGCTGAAGATCGTTTCCCCTCCTGCAAATTTTTTGTCGGCAATATCCTCGACCCCAGTACATTTCCAGACAAGAAATTTGACTTAGCTATTTTCAGAGGAGTAATTCATCACTTACCTACTCAATCAGATTCAATTAAGTACGCAGGCATGATGAGCAACCGGGTTTTAATCATCGAGCCGAATGGCAACAATCCCATTCTGAAGTGGATTGAGAAAAATAGTGAATATCACATTCAACACGAAGAGCAATCTTTCTCTTCCACTTTTCTGAAAAAGATATGTACAGAAAACGGCTTTAAGGTAAAGCACCTTTCCTACATTGGCTTTGTACCTTTCTTCTTCCCTACTTTTCCAGCCAAAGTGATTCACTTCTTTCAGCCTCTTTTGGAAAAAATTCCTTTGTTGGGGAAATACTTTGGTGCCCAGACTATAATTCTGGGAGAGAAATAGCTTTCCTTATCTCTACCGCTTCCTGAACACATTGCGCCGGATAAACTTCGGCCTGCGTTTGCTTTCCTCCAGAATTTTGGATTGATATTCGCCTAAAATAGAAATGGCAAGCATATTTAATCCACCAAAAAAGAGAACAAGAACGATAATCGTAGTAACTCCATGTGGCGTATCTGGGAGTATGAAATAAAGTGCTATTTGTAGAATAATGGCAAAGAAAGAAACCACCGTTAGTGTCCAACCCAGATAGGTAAGCAGTTCGAGCGGAACAAAACTAAAGCTGAATATCGCCTTCCTAGCCCATGCTATGTTCTTTCTCATGTTGTTGGTCGTTACGCCAAACATTCTTTCGGGTCTGACATAATCAATACCGGTCTGTCTGAAGCCCACCCAAGCGCGCAGACCACGCAGAAACTGGTCAGTTTCAGGCAGCTTGACTAATTCATCCACCACCTTTCTATCCATCAAACTAAAATCACCGGCATCTACCGGCATCGGAATATAGCTGACGCTGCGAAACAGACGATAGAACATTTTATAGAAAGAGGCCAGCACTTGATCGCCTTCACGGGCTACCCTTCTGCCATAGACCACATCAAAACCATTTTTCCACTCTTGATAAAACTGCTCGATCAATTCCGGTGGGTCTTGAAGATCTCCATCCAACAGAATCACTCCGTCGCCGGTAGATATTTCCATGCCGGAAAGAAAAGCAGACTGTGAACCAAAGTTCCTCGAATGTTCAATCGCGATGACATGATCATCTTTTTCCACCAACGCTTGCAATACATCGTTGGTATTATCCGGTGAGGCATCATTCACAAAAATGATTTCATAATCTACGGCCATTTTCTGAAAAGTCTTGGTCAACCGTTCGTACATGAATGGAATGGCCTGTACATCCTTATAACAAGCAATCACTGCTGAGAGTTTGTGCCGGATTTGATCCTGATGCAGCTTCTTTTCATACAAGGGCTTGGAGTAATCCTTCTGCCATTCATACGTTTTCTGTAAGCCTTCTTTCAGTGGCGTTTCATTTTCCCATCCTATGAGTTCCCTGGCTAAGGAAGCATCACCAAACCATTCTTTCAAATCCCATTTACGGTTCGGCATATCGCCCCATTCCGGTTCGCCGGGCAGTTGAAATAGCTCTTTGATGGTGGCAGATATATCTCGAATAGTTGTTTTCCTTCCGCTGGCAATATTGAGTGAAGCCCCTTGAATTTTATTGATTTTATTGGCAGAACGAAGGGTAGCATAAAGCGCATCGTCTATAAACACAAAGTCGCGCGAAATATCGGGCTGCACCAAGGGCGGATATCCTCCCTTCATCGCTTTATTAATCAGCGTAGGCACCAAACGGTCCGGTTCTTCATAAGGACCATAAATGGAATAGTATCGAAGATTTGCCACCGGCATTTCTTTGATGGTGCCATAAAACTTAATCATGTGCGCCGCTCCCGCTTTGGTCACTGCATAGTGGGAATTGGGTTGCGCCGCTTCTTCTTTTGGCGCAGCAGCATTCAACCCATATTCAGAAGAACTACCGGCATGAACAAACGCCTTAATGCTGAACTGCGAAGAAATTTCCAACAGGTTAAGTAGCCCTATGAAATTGGTTTCATAAATCAAATCTACTTCGTCTTGTTTGCTATAAGCTCCATAAGCCGCCAAATCAAAGATGGTTTTGAAATGATATTCTTTAAACAGATTTTCAACTTGATCTTTCTTGATGATATTGCAATGCAGAATGTTGCGATACTCAACATCATCCAAGCGCCAAGGGACAAATGGTTTACTCGTTACTGCATACACATCTTGCCGGTAGGGAAGAATAGTGCGGATAAGATTTGCTCCCATAAAACCAGCGGCACAAAAATGACGATGGGGCCTTCCAATTTCAGAACTTCTTCCTGTATTTTCTCCGCTAATAACATGATGCCGTAAATATGGATAAAAACCGGTGAGAACAAAAGACCTTATCTTTTCAGGATGAGGTTTTTGGTGGTATTGCTCCAGAGCCTTCAGAGATTTGGGGAACATGCCGTAACTTTGAAGGAGCTGTTAGAAGCTGTTTGGATTTGAACAACCGAATTTGTTATGAATTTGATATGTCGCACGGAGGCACGGAGAACACAGAGGTATTTTCTCCGTGATGCTCCGTGACTCTGTGCGATACACATTTTTTTACACAGAAATCCAAATAGCCTCTTAGAGATTTTGGGGAGTACGTCTGTAAGCCATTATTCCTGCTGTATTGCTTCGGGAAATTGGTTTTGCTAATTCATTCAAACCATTACAAACAAAAAATCCCAAGCATTGCGCTTAGGATTTTTAAAATTTATGCTTTGGATTCTCTTATTGCAATTTGAATACCACCGGCAGGTTGAAATAAACTCTCACCGCTTTTCCTTGTTGTTTTCCGGGTTTAAATTTCGGTAAGAGTTTCACTACACGGGTAGCTTCCTTATCTAATCCGGGGCTAACGCCGCGCAATACATTTACATCAGACACTGAACCATCTTCCATCACCACAAAGCGCAGCAGCACCTTGCCTTGAATATCATTATCGCGCTCCATTTGCGGATATTGAATATTCTTTTGAAGGAACCGAATCAACTCGGCATCTCCACCAGGGAATTCAGGATTTTGTTCAACGAACGTAAAGATTTGAGGAGCTGCCGGCGCTGCATCAATCGCAGGTTCTTCAATCACATTTTTAGCATTGATATCGCCTTCCTGTGTTTTCTCGGCAATGACCTGTTCTTTAATCTCTTCAATCTTTACCGGCTCGTCTTCCTCATGAACGTCTTCCTGCTTTTTAACTACCATTTCTACGAATTTAATCGTAGGGCGTGTAGGCGGCGGCGGCGGCGGTGGGGGAGGAGGTGGAGGAGTTTTATCTAAAGATGGCGGCTCAGCAAGGCTGACCGATGTTTCAACCAAAACTTCCTTTTTTTCAGGAATTAGAAACCCCCAGTCCATTTGAGAAAGTAGGATAAACAAAACAAATCCAATCACAGCCACAATCAAGCCAATGCGAATATTCTTTTTGGTTAATTGTCTGAGCTGATAAGCCCCGTAATCTTTATTGCGGTTGTCGAAGACGATGTCGTCCATCGTCCATTGCAGATAATTCTTTATGCCTTCCATGCTCTTCTTCTTTGTACTATTATGATGCAGGAAAAATTATTTTTCATAAAACTATTGTGCCTCTTTGGCAAAATCCTTAACAGTACCTCCGTTTTCCACGGCTTCAATTTCTATCGGATCCGGTTCCTGAATGGCGTATATTTTACAATCCGTAATATCCATCTCATCCAAAATGTCCACCATGTTTTTATACCGGGCACCTTGCATCATTTTAATCAAGATGATAGCATCGCGCTTATTTCCTTTACTGGTAAGCGGACATTCGGCAGGAACTTTCTTCAGCATTTTAATGATTTCCTTCCTGATTCCATCGTCACCTGAAAAAGTGGTTTGTTTCAAACCGGCAACCTGTAATCCTTCATAATACCAAACCCTATCCAAAGTATCAAGAATAACATTCATTACCTGACAATCGCCGACCTCTGTTTTGTCTTCAATATCAGTCTTCTTCGGCATATTCAGTTGCATCGCCTTGGGTTTATTCAAGGTAGTAGTCAGCATAAAGAAGGTGATCAAAAGAAACGCCAAATCCACCATCGGGGTCAAATCTACCCGAGTGGACATTTTCTTGGATCGAACTCCGTCTTTGTGCTTACCGCCTCCTCCGCCGGTTTCCATTTGTGCCATAACTGCTTATTCTTTATTTGAGCAACAAATAATTACTGAACTTTATCTAAATCTTCTTCTGGGGCAGCAGCCTCATCACCAGACAAAGTAGTCACCAATAAAAACCGATGAATATCTCTGGAGGTTAGTCCCTTAATTACTTCTTTCACTGGACCAACGGAAGTGTTTTTATCACTTTTTATTGCGATTTTTATATTTCCATCGGTGGCATAACGCGCTGCTTGAACCCAATCTACCAACTGATTGTCTAATGAATCTTTAGGAACGCCGGGCATTTCTTTTTCTTGATAATGTTTAAAAGCCGAGCCATCCATACTTAATACCCGTGGCATATCGGCTATAGGTGTACCCCACATATCTACCAATGAAAAAAATCTCTTTTGATTTTCAGTCAGGGTTTTAAGGGCTGGGTATTTATCGCCAAACTTTTCAATCATTTGTTCCAGCATGGAATAGCGTGTAACGGTTTCTTTCACCCCAACGTATGTCTTCCCTTCTTTGCTGATTGTGATGGTTACGGCTTCTGAAAATGTTTTGGTGGATCGCGCAACAGGCACATCCACTGCTACCAGTGACTGAGGTTTAAACTTTGCCGTAAGAATAAAGAAAGTAAGCAGCAAAAATGACACGTCACACATGGCGGTCATATCCACTATAGTGCTTTTTCTAGGTACCTTGACTTTTGGCATTTATGCAGCTTTAAAGATTGCTTAAATTATTTGCGGGTAGCAGAGAAAGTTTGCGCAATGGAGTATCCGATTTCATCAATACCGTAAGTCAATTTATCAATCATTCCGGTAAAGATGTTGTACATAATGATAGCCAAAGCAGAAGTTCCGATTCCAATCGCTGTATTGATCAATGCCTCGGAAATACCCGCAGAAAGAGCGGCAGGGTCAGGGCTTCCGGAAGTAGCCAAGGCCGCGAAGGCCTTAATCATCCCGATAACAGTTCCCAAGAGAGCTACCAATGTAGCCACCGAAGCGATGGTCGCTATGATTGGAAGGTTTTCTTCCAAACTCGGCAACTCCAAAGAAGTGGACTCCTCGATTTCTTGTTGAATATTAGACACCTTTTGCTCGGTGGTGAAAGAATTGTCTTTATCCATTTCCTGATATTTATGCAATCCTTGAACCACCACATTAGCAACAGACCCCTTTTGGCGATTGCACTCTGCGATAGCGCCTTGGATATCATTGCCGTGCAATAAGGATTTTATTTTTTGAAGGAAAGTTTGCAAAGAGCCATTGCCTTTGGCTTTGCGAATGGTCATGAATCTTTCTATAGAGAAAGCCGCAACAGTAATAAACATAGTCATTAGAAAAGGAACGATGAATCCCCCTTTATATATAATACCAAAAAAATCACCCGGAATCGGTTCTTTTTTCATGTCATCAATAAAATGTTTCCGATCGCCAAATACTAAATGGAAGATTAGTTCAGAAACAACCAATGCTACTGGTATAACCAAAATGGTCCAGTCGAATCCTGTTTTTTTCTGAGTTGTTGCTTTTGCCTGACTCATGTTGTTCTTGTTTTTATGATTAAATTTTTGGTTAATAATTTTCAAAAGAGGCGGTAAAAATATCTTCTTTTTCGTCTTTACAAAATGGAGAAATATATTAACACTCCTTCTTATTCTCTATGAATGTGGTAAATAAACGGTGATTGTCTTAGAATATTACAGTCTATAGGAAGCAAGAATACTGCCTGACGGTCTTTTACTATCAATTTAATTTGCCGGTTTCTGTTATTTGAAACTTGGAGATAATAGTTGACAAGAGTAGGAATCTCTCTTTTCGTTCAACAATTTTAGAAAAGCGGAATAGCCTCTTTTATTTTTTCGAATGATTCTTCGTTCAAAAGCCCCGCTGCTAGCAGTCCAATAACCACTAGCCATCCAATCCCTTTAATAAGGAAGAAAAGAAAAACAAAAAGCCCTCCCTTTTTTATCCAGTTAAGATTCATTTTTCTCCAGATTTTGTATTCTACTTCTTTTCGATTATCCACCTATTGCTTTTTTAATTGTATTAGCTACGTTGCGATATTCTTTTTCTTATTTAAGGCATGTAAATACTCGGACCCAAAGATAAAATTTGATTGCAAGGGGTGTTGGGGATTAACAAATAATACTACCTCGATTTTCGTTTTGGTGCTGTTTTTTAGTGCCAACCCTTGTCTATCATTGCTTTTGGGTAATAATTGCTCCGCTCAATATTATCTATTTGCGGTTCAGAGCAAATAACCGAATAACCAAACAAAGTATGAGTACACCATCACGACCTACGAGTGCACCATCATAGCAGATGAGTTGGCCATCATGGCTCGCGAGTACACCATCATAGCTTACGTGTTGGCCATCATAGCTGACGAGCGTACCATCATGGCTGACAAGCGTACCGTCATGGCTCACGAGCGTACCGTAGCTCGCGAGTTGGCCATCATAGGTGACGAGTGTACCATCATGGCTGATGAGTTGGCCATCATAGCTCATGAGCGTACCATCATAGCTGACGAGTTCATGAACTGACGTAAAACCCGGGAATAGGATATATAGAAACCTTGCAAGGCTGATAAAAACCTATTGGTTTTCCTTCATTCTTCTGTACATACTCAATAGCGCTCCTAAAAAGGTAAGAATTCCGCCTAACCAAACTAAATTTATGTAAGGGAAGATAATAGCTTTAAGAATGATAAAATCTAGAGGCTTTTCGGTTTCCCGAACGGAGAGTAGAATTTTTTTATCAGAAGGGTTTATTCTTTCTACTTGGAATGTCAAGTCCAACTCTTTCATTTCGGCAGGGAGAGAACTGATGGAATTTCCATTTTTTAAATCAATGATGAAAACCGGTTCCGCCTCATATTTTTTGCCGGAAATGGTATTCACTTCTACCAGCACGCCTGCCAATAATTTCCCCTCCTTGTCAAATCCATCGGGCAGATTTGGAGTAGGATTAAGGGCTTTGATAAAGGCAAATGATTTTTTGACGATGAAAGTATCGCCTACGGCGGCCTCAATCGTAAACACCGTATCTTTCAAATTGGCATTATCCGGTACCGACGATACATGGGTAAATATATCTTTGGTCAGATAATGTTTGGTATCTGGGTTAGCAATCAAACCCATCTTAGGGTTGAGTTGGGCATTGGGTTCTAGGGTGAACTGCTCTTTAATCTTACCGGTAGCGGAATCGCGACGAATATATTTAACGAGATAAAAATTATCCGGCTTAGCCTCGCGAACTCCCGTATAGGTCACCTCATATTCACCCATGGCCAGCGTAGAGTCTCTAAGCAGCAAAATGTTTTCCATCTTTTCTGACACATTAAACTCTTTGCCAAAGTTGACGCCTTGCCGGTTTAAGGAAATGACTTCTTTTTTTCCCTGAGAAATCAATACACCTAGCAAAAACACACCAAAGCCGAAGTGAGCAATACTGCCGCCGGATAATTTGAGTTTTCCTTTTAGGATTAAAAACATATACGCCAGATTGCCAAATACAGCATAGAGAGAGGCAATGAGTAGCATGTATTGGGTAGAAAGGAAAGGAAACTTAAAAAAGAGGTTGTTGGAAATATTACTGAGATCCACGGCGTGTTGCCGGGTGTAATCTATGTTCATTCCCCAAGCAATGAAAACAGAAACAATGATGGATAGGATAAAAGTGAAGACAGCCCACTTCGCCGTTTTGGGAATCTTTGCCGACTTATAGGATAGATACTGAACCAGTCCGGTAAGCAGGGCAACCAGAATAGCCAGAAAAACCTGGATGCTATTATAATGCTCTACAACATCAACCGGTGGAGCTAGCTTTTCCATTTTTAATTGTTTGAAAAAAGATTCAAACAATAAATTCCAAACCGGGATGGAGGTGGTGAAAATCATTTGGATGGCAGACAACAAGAGAATGAGTGAACCGATAAACATCCAGAACTCGCGGCTGAAAAATTCTTCTTCTTTAGTAATTGAAGGGATCTGCTTTTTGATCACTCGAATCAATAGCAGGGTGAACGACAAGACCAGAAAGAAAGCCATGTATAGCAAAAGTTGTGCGGTCATACCTAAATCCGTGAAGGCATGAACCGAGGTGTCGCCCAAAATACCGCTACGGGTCAGGAAGGTGGAATACAACACAAGAACGAAAGAGAGAATGAGAAAGATGTAGGTGGTAATCAAAGAGTGCTTGGTATAGCGATTCACCAGCATCATGTGTAAACCGGCCACAAGCATCAGCCAGGGTACAAAACTCATGTTCTCTACCGGATCCCAGGCCCAAAAACCACCGAAGCTTAAAGATTCGTAAGCCCATGCCCCTCCCATGAGGATACCGGTGCCAAGAGCGGCTACGGAGAATAAAGTCCAGGGCAGGGCGGGCTTTAACCAGCCGTCCCAGTCTTTTCTCAGCAAGCTGCTGATTACAAAAGCAAAGGGGATTGTAACCGAAGCAAACCCAAGAAAAAGCGCCGGTGGGTGAATAGTCATCCAATAGTTTTGCAAAAGCGGGTTCAGCCCGTTGCCATCCTGAATCAATGAGAGGTAATTCGCACGTTGAAAGACCGGGGCGCTATTCATCTCATCGCGCAGCAACACAAAAGGATTACTGCCAATTTTATGTCCCAGAAAATATACTCCTAAGACCATTGAACCTAGAAAAACCTGAGTAATCGAAATAGTTCCCATCACGGGGAGTTCATAATTCTTCAGGGTTTTCATACCTACAAAACCCAAGATTACAAGCCAGAATTGCCAGAGCAGAAAACTGCCCTCTTGTCCTTCCCAAAAGCTGGAGATAATGTATTTAAGCGGCAGGGCTGTAGAAGAATGTCGCCAAGCATAATGATATTCGAACCGGTGATTCAATATCATCAAAAACAAGAGTACAAAAATACCAATGACCGAAAAACCATGAGCTATAAAAGCTGAACGGGCTATACGTTTCCAGGTTTTTATTACTTCCTGATTATGTGAAAACTCTGCACCGAAAAAAGAGAAGAAAGCCAGCAGCGAAGCGGCGAAACTCAGCACGATAAAAAAGTGACCAAGATGCCCTAGCCAAAGATGCTCGCCAATAAAGGCACCTGCTCCAAAACGGTCTACAAAAAAGTTAAGTAACATCAATGATGGACAGAAATTAAATACTGGATTTTACGGTAACATTGGTTTCCTTCAAGGTGATCTCGTCGTTCACATATTTAGAAGGACATTTCATGGAGATTTCAGAACAGAGAAAATTTTCGCCTTCCATCTTCCCCTTCACGACTACTTGTTCGCTCCGCTCAAAATCTTGAGGCTTGGCTCCTTTATAAATCACTTCACGTTCGTTCCCTTCCTTATCTACCATGATAAATGAAAAGAAGTTTGGGTCTTTCTGCGGATCATAATTCATTGGCTTATCTTTGACCAGATAGCCAACTACATTGACGGATTTACCCTCCCGATGCTTTGCTTCTAGGAAATTGGCGTAGGTGGTATAGTCGCCTGTCATAGCAAAGATAACTCCAACGCTGACCGCAGCGAGGATGAGAATAATGATGTGTACCTTCTTCATAATTATTGAACAGGGCAAAGGTAAGCCAAAAGAATGAGGGACAGAAAACAAAGAAAAATTTAACTGTTTTTAGAAAAAAGATATTTTCTTTACCAATCAAACCCTAAACCTAAAACCATTCTTATGAGAATACTGAAAAGCATTTTAATCGCTCTGGCAGTAATTTTTGTGATTGCCGGAATTGGAATTTATTTTCTTCCTAACCATTATGAAGTATCTAAGACTATTGAAATCAATAAACCCGCTAGCGTGGTTTATTCGCAGATAGCAGACTTCAGTAAATGGAATGGATGGGATCCATGGAAAGAAATGGATCCAAGTTCTGTGGGAAAAATAGAAGGTGACCCCGGCACGATTGGACATAGAATGACTTGGAAAGGCGATAAAACTGGTGAAGGAACCATGTCCATTGCCTATTTGCAGACTAATTCTTCTGTCAACCTCGACATGGAGTTTCTAAAACCTATGCGCGCCAGTGCCAAATCTATGTGGATCATAGATGAAGATAAAGGAGTGTCAAAAGTTACTTGGTCCACTCGAGGTGGATTAAAATTTCCGATTGGAAGACTTTTTGGATTGACGGTGGACAAAATCTTGGGAGGAGATCAAGAACATGGTTTGGAAAATTTGAAAAAGGTATGTGAAGCAATTCCCACGCCGGAACCAGTTGCCTCAGTAGTAGATACGGCTGAAGTTATTGTGCAGTAAAGCTGTTTAATTTATTTTTCCGGAACCATCACTAAAAAGGGATGGATATTTTATTTCGATGCTTTTACCATTCGGTCTTTACCCTGAAAATCTTTTTTGATAAGAACCTTATCGAAACCTTGGTTTTCTAATAGTTGCTTTACATCAGCACCTCTGTTTTCATGAATTTCAAAAAATAACAGCCCTCCGGGTTTTAATGCTAGCCGTGCCGCTTCGCCGATGCGCCGGTAAAAAACTAAATCATCTTCATTACTCACAAACAAAGCCAGATGCGGTTCAAAAGCAATGACGTTCTGCTCTATTGTTTCTTTTTCATTTATGGCAATGTAAGGGGGATTGCTGATGATGACATCGTAATAATTCTCTTTAAGTTTGTCTTGTAAAATATCTAGTTGGAAGAAATCAACTGATGTGCCCAGCCTCGAATTATTTTCCTCAGCAACCTTCAGCGCTTCTACACTTATATCGCAGGCTTCTACGTGAGTATGCGGCATTTTTTTCGACAGGGAAATAGAAATGCAGCCTGAACCAGTACCAATATCTAAAATGCTGAGCTTGCCATTCTGATTGTTGAATGATTCACACACCCAATAGACTAATTCTTCTGTTTCCGGTCTTGGGATTAGAACAGAATTATTTACTTTAAATTTCCATCCGAAAAAATCGCCTTCTTCCAGAATATATTGAACCGGTTCTTGTTTCAGTAATCTTTGAAGAATAGCTGTAAACCTTGCCTGTTGGTCGGTGGTAAGTATTTGAAACCGTTCTAAAGCAAGCCGGTTGGAATTTAATCCAAGAATGTTTTCTAAAACAATGGCAGTAATGCTGCGCGCTTCACCATCAGGATAGATAGTAGTAAGTTGTTCTCTGAATATTTTTTGCTGTTCGCCAACGGTCACGGGGTAAAAATAGATTTTCTGACAGAGGTAAAACAAAAAAGCCCCGTCTTCACGGAGCTTTTAAGTATGAAAAATAAACCAAGCAAGTACCTAGGTATGCGAATGAGATTGAAAAAGGTTTTAGTTAAGCGGAATCCAAAAATTGCGGACTGAAACGTTTAGGTGATAGCCTATTATATTTTCGAGACCAATTTTACTGAATGGATTAGCCAAATTCCGCGCATGAACCAAGATTCATTTAGCAGAAGCAGTGATGTTCCGAACATCAGTCGGGAACCTATAATTACAGGCGTTGATGTTCGGAACATCAGCCCCCATTCAATAATTTTAGACCTTGATGATGGGAATATCAAGGGTCAAACTGAAAAAAGAAATCCTGATGATGGGAACATCATGTCTGATTCTATTTAATTCAAGAATTAAGTTGGGAACATCAATCTTGAAACTTTTTTAATCACCTCTGATGTTCGCATCATGAGGACAAAGAATCTTTAAAAGGGTAAAAAATGACATTAAAATGACAATTCATTTTACACTAAAACGAAGCAATTTTCGTTTCTCTTAATAGAAAGAGAGCTTTTGCCTCTATAAACAAGTCTCGTATGAAACGCAATAAAAGGCGCTCGTTAAAGTTGAAAAGCAGCCTCCATAAAGACCGGTTAATCCGGTCAAAAAATCAACAAACCGGAGAAGGAATATTTTCTTCCCCATTATTTTTTATGGTTTTCATATCCTTAAATCTGCGACAACTCACCTCAGCAGAAAAAGTGCTGGAACGCCTGAGAAAACACATCTTTATGTTAACCGGAAACCTCCATTTTCCTGTGATAGACCCAAGCCTTCTTATACTTGTGGCGATGGCAAATAAACTAGAAGTTTTGATTCAGAAATCGGCCAACGGCAATCGCGAGTTTATTGAGAAACGAAGGAAGGTAACCGCCGAAGCGAAGGAACTTATCCTTCAATTATCTTTTGATATTCAGAAGAAAAGCGGCGGTATTGCAGAAAAAATTCACAGCGCCGGATTTGATATTCGAAAAGCACGCAGCTCAAAATCACCTTGCCTGAAAGCGGTTATCAAAGTAATCAAACCATTAGGGAATCACAACATCTTGCTGAAATGGAAGCGGGATGCTATGGCAAGCATATATTTATTGAAATCAGTACTGACCCGAAGGCAAAATTTGGTTTCCGGCAGCTAAAACAGATAACATCCAATTTTCCGTTTCCTATTTTACAAACGGCGAGTGGAAAGCACTGCAAATTCAGACTAAATATTTTTTCCGTGTTTATGCCTGGAATCATCATGGCGACGGAGAATTCAGCGAAGTGGCGGAGACGCTTTGTATTTGAGTCGGCTTTATGACATCTCTGAAATGTTTTTATTTGTGAAATAATGAAAACAGATGAGTACTACATGCAACTTTGCTTATCCCTTGCTCAAAAAGGGTTAAGGGTTGTGGCACCTAATCCTATGGTGGGATGTGTCATTGTTCACGATGGGAAAATCATCGGTAAAGGGTATCATAAAAAGTTTGGCGGGCCTCATGCTGAAGTGAATGCCATTCAATCTGTCAAAAATCAGAAGCTCTTAAAAGAGTCTATGCTCTATGTTAATCTGGAGCCCTGTTCTCATTTTGGCAAAACGCCCCCATGCGTGGATTTGATTATCGAAAAGAAAATACCACATGTAGTCATTGGCAGTCGTGACCCTAATCCGCTTGTTTCGGGTAAGGGAATAAAGAAAATGAGACGCGCCGGAATAAAAGTTACCGTAGATGTACTGAAAGAAAAATGTGACGAGCTAAATAAACGGTTCATCACTTTTCATACCAAGAAGCGTCCTTATATTATTTTGAAATGGGCACAATCTTCTGATGGATTTATGGCACCCAAGGGTAATAAACAAAAATGGTTGACTGGTCCTGCTTCCAAAAAACTGGTTCATCAATGGAGGAGCGAGGAGCAAGCAATCTTAGTGGGTTGGAAAACGGTGAATATAGACCAACCCCTACTTACCGTTCGGTTGGTAAAGGGCATCAACCCTATGAGAATTGTTATAGATCGAAAGTTGAGATTAAATGTAGTGAACAAAACATTTTTAAGCAATCAACCTCTTTGGATATTAAACGAGAAATGGGATGGCGAGAGCGATCGGTGGCACATGGTTAAGTTGGGTTTTGATAAAAACGGACTGCAGGAAATAATGAAGTTCCTTTACTCCAAAGAGATTCAGTCGTTAATTGTAGAGGGCGGTCTGGCAACCTTAAAGACCTTCATTAAAGAAGGATTATGGGATGAGGCTCGGATATTCACCACGAAGCATTTGATGAAAGAGGGTAAAAAGTCTCCTCGCCTTGGAGGGAGAATATCAAAGACTGAGCGGGTTGGAAGAGACCAGCTTGTTTATCGCGAGAATTAAAATCTGCTTGACTTAATACAAATAAAAACGGGGCAAATAGCCCCGTTTTTTATTCTTAAAAGAACTTAGACAATTTACTGCCAAGTACCGTTACTAGCTTTGCACTGATCCTTAGCTTGAGCATACTCATCAACTCCGAGAACGCTTAATGTAGAACTTTTACAAACAGAACTCGAAGTGGACCCGTCAGCATAAAGGCAATGACCGCATTTAGTGCAAGAAGCACCAGCAGAGACAAGGGCGATAGTCATAAGACCAAAAAATAATTTTTTCATGATGGTTGTTTTTGTTTATTTAATGAACGCAATATTAAGGTATTAGAGGTAAATGCAAAAAATGTTTCTCCACAAAGATTAGCCAGATGTCCACTACCATAATCGGTAGTTCAGCAATCTATTTCATGTCGTATTTTCTGAGCAGCTTCAATACTACCTCCAAATCGTTTGCTATGGGGGCAATAAAAGATGTCTGCTTATTTTGAATCGGATGCAATAGACTTAGCTGATAAGCATGTAGCGTCAAACGGGCGATGGTAGGTCGTTCTTCTTCTTCCCCAAGCTTATAATTTCTTTTGATGGAGGAAAAGTAGAAAGCATCTGAATTTCCATAAACATTATCTACCAAAAGAGGGTTGCCAACTGATGCCAAATGAACTCTTATCTGGTGGGTTCTTCCGGTTTTTATTTCAACGTCTAACAAGGACGCATGACGAAATTCTTCTTCTACCTTATAAATCGTTAATGCTTCCTTTCCTGATTTGTGAACCATCATCGTCCCAGCATAGGAATGATTTTCAGCAATAGGGCTATTGATTTCCCCCGCCGGTTCCTTCATTCTACCTTGCACAATTGCTTTGTATAGCTTCTGAACGCTGTGGTTCTGAAACTGTAAAGACAAATTTTTGTGCGCGACTTCGTTTTTGGCAAAACACAAAACTCCGCTAGTATTTCTGTCTATTCTATGAACGACAAAAAGCCTTCCGTGATTTTTTTGTAAAACACTTTGCAGTGTTTCTCGTTCCGTATGAATCCGGTCGGGGATGACCGTGATGCCAGGAGGTTTATTGACCACTAGCAATTCATCGTCTTCGTAAATTATTTCCGGTTTAATTTTCATCGGTTATTTCTTCAGGATAAGGGATGTTTTTGAACTAATGGGGATAGCTTAACCTTTCCTTCTTCTACTTTCATTCCCTCAAAAGGATCGTTGGCTATTAAATAGGGACCATCCAAATCAACATAATCTGCCAAAGGTGCCAAATTAGCTGCTGCACTACAACCCACTGAAGATTCACTCATACAGCCCACCAAAACCTTTAACTCGTATTTCTTTGCTTGAAGAATCATTTCCACTGCCTGCGAAACCCCTCCGCATTTCATCAGTTTAATGTTCACGCCGTGAAAGGATTCTTTTACTTTCTCTAAATCAGATAATTGCTGACAACTCTCATCCGCGAAAACTGGAAGTAGTGAATCGGACTTTACTTCTTTCATTTCTTCCAAAGCATCCTTCACGAGTGGTTGTTCTATCAACATACAGCCCTCTGCTGACAACCATTTTATTTTTGTTAAGGCCTCTTTGACATCTTTCCATCCCTGATTAACATCTACTGCAAATGGTTTGTTTGTTAGCTTTCTGAAGTCCGAAATCATTTCCTCATCCTGCTTTCCGTCCAATTTGATTTTGAATAGCTTAAATCCAATAGCATTTGCCTCTTCTACTTTTCTTTTCATTTCATCAAACGAACAGAGGCCAATCGTATAAGTACACAAGGGAGATTTGTCTGACTGTATTTCGAGCAGCTCGCCAATGCTTTTCTGCTCCATTTGTGATTTCAAATTCCAGAGAGCCATATCCAGTGCCGCTTTTGCCGACATATTGCCGGGGAACTTCTCGTCTAACATCTTGAAAATATCGGGTGGATGAACCGGCAGGGTGATGTTCTTTACTTCCGGAAGTGAAAGGAAGTCTATGACTGATTGCCGGGTTTCGCGAAGATAGGGTGGGAGTGTAGCTTCTCCCCATCCGACAAATCCTTCATGTTCTATCTTAATAAAGACTACATCGGTATGCGTCCGTAGTCCATGCGAAATATGGAATGGATACCGAAACTTCAGTTGGTATGGGTACAGAGTATATTGCAAGGAAAGAATGTGAGAATTAACTCAGCGCCTTCTTCACTTCCTCTGCCGCTTCTTTCAGTTGAATGGCGCCGCGAACCTTTAGTCCGCTTTCATCAATGATTCGTTTTCCTTCTTCCGCATTCGTGCCTTGGAGGCGAACGATAATCGGAACCGGAATATCTCCTATTGATTTATAAGCATCTACGATGCCTTGTGCCACGCGGTCGCAACGCACAATTCCTCCAAAGATATTGACGAGGATAGCCTTTACATGTGGGTCTCTCAAAATAATACGGAAAGCCTTCTCAACTCTTTCTGCATTGGCCGTGCCGCCCACATCCAAGAAGTTGGCAGGGTCTCCACCGCTCAGTTTGATAATGTCCATCGTAGCCATTGCCAAACCGGCACCATTCACCATGCAACCTACGTTCCCATCTAATTTTACATAATTCAAATCGGCATTGCTCGCTTCAATTTCCGTGGGGTCTTCTTCATTCAAATCGCGCAGAGACTCTAACTCCGGATGGCGGTAAAGCGCACTGTCATCTATGCTGATCTTGCCGTCCACTGCTATAATCTTGTTATCCGATGTTTTCAAACAGGGATTTATCTCCAACATGCTGGCATCGGTTGTGATATAGGTCTTATAAACACCCTTCACAAACTTAGTCATCTCCTTAAATGCCACTCCGCTCAAACCCAAGTTGAAAGCAATCTTGCGACACTGAAAATCCTGTAAACCCACTTTGGGATCAACCCATTCTTTGTGAACTTTCTCCGGTGTTTTTTCTGCCACTTCCTCAATATCCATTCCTCCTTCGGTAGAATAAATCATCACGTTTCGTCCCAAGGTACGATCAAGGAGAACAGAGAAATAAAATTCCTTTGGTTCGTTTTCGCCGGGATAATAAACATCCTGTGCCACCAAAATCTTCTTCACCAATTTGCCTGTCGGGCCGGTTTGCTTCGTCACCAAAATTCCACCGAGAAGATTCGTCGCTATTTCTTTCACTTGATCCAGATTCTTTGCCAGCGCAACACCGCGCTGCTCTTTGCCCTGAATGGTTCCTTTTCCACGGCCTCCGGCATGAATCTGTGATTTAATCACTACCCAGTCGCTGCCATAAAGTTCTTTAAGTCTTTTGGCCTCGTGAACGGCCTGATCGGGTGCTTCGGCAATCATGCCTTCTTGAATAGCTACCCCATTTTTCTTCATCAGTTCTTTTGCCTGGTATTCGTGCAGATTCATCGCTAGTTGATTATTTATGAATGATTATCGCTTTTTAAGCGCGACGAAAATAAACGATTGAAGGTAATAGCCAAGCCGGAGAGCGTGGAGAACTCAATCAAAGCAGATCGAAAACTCAGTACTACTTCTCTGCTTCTTTAAAATCTAACGATAGGGAATTCACACAATAGCGCATTCCTGTTTCGGTTGGGCCATCATCAAAAATATGTCCCAAATGAGATTCGCAGCGGGCGCAGACAATTTCTGTACGAATCATGCCATGCGAAGAGTCTGTAATCGTTTTGATCTTGCCTCCGGCAATCTCTCTATCGAAACTGGGCCAACCGCAACGCGAATCAAACTTCATATCCGAAGTAAACAATTCATTGCCGCAGGCACCGCACACATAAACTCCCTTCTCCTTATTCAAGTAATATTTTCCGGTGAAAGGTGATTCGGTTCCCTTTTCGCGCAACACGCGAAATTGTTCTGAATCCAATAGCTTTTTCCATTCGGCTTCGGTTTTCTCCACCTTTGCGCTGTCTTGATTTTCTGTAATCATATTGGCTAATTTTTGTTTTTTCTGATGATTCAAACTGCTTGACCGCTGACCGCATGAGGTCAGACTAAGACTAATAACCCAAACAAGTATGCTAATTCGTTTCATCTTTTTATTTCCTTAGTCGTTCATCAAAAATAAGGCGGACAAACGAAATGTCATAGCCGACAGGGTTTAAGGCATCGGATTCAACAACAATTAACCTTTGTTTAGGTGATTGGTAAAAAACCATCAACTGACCACCATCTTCTTCATCCATTTATACAAAGGATAGCCCGCCAGAAATATCAGAAAGCCGTAGAGCGCCGAACGCGGGTCAGACCAAACCACATTGACGGTCACCATCAACAAAACAAACATGAACAGAAGCGGCACCAGGGGATACCACTTCATTTTATAAATGTGTTCTTCTGAAGTGCCTTGTAGTTTGGCGCGTTGTCTGAAAATAAAAATGGTTCCGGCGGCGGAGACGAGCGAGAGGCTATCAATAAACATCACATAGTTCAGGATGTTTTCAAAAGTGCCGAGCATAAAGAGCGAAAGCAACATCAAGCCTACAAAAAAGCTGAGTGCAAATTCCTGCGCCATCGTTTTTGAATTGACGCGGCGGAATATTTCCGGCAATATCTTGTCGTCCGCCATCGCATAATACATCCGGGGGTTGTGCATCATCGAAGTATTGATGAAGCCCAACACAGATATAAAAATGGCTACCGCCGTGATGGCAAAACCCTTTTCACCAAAAAATGTTTTAACCAATTCTGCCGCTACCAGTTTAGAGCCTTTCACGCCTTCAAAACCCAAAGCGGAAACATAAGCCACGTTGATTGTGAGATATAGAATCACCACAATGCCAATACCGGCAAAGATGGAACGTGGAATATTGCGCTCCGGTTTTTCAATATCGGCGCCGAAGTTGATGGTGTTTTGATAGCCGCCGTAGGTAAAGAACACCGAAATCAAACTCACGCCCAGCGCCTTCAAGATGCCATCCATCATGCCTCCCGATGCTTCGGGAGCCGATGAAAGATGCGACACGGGATGGACATTAAACGCCGCAAAACAAAAAGCAATCATCATCAGAATCTTAATCATGCTGAGGACGTTCTGCGTTCGAGCGCCCATCTTGATGCCGAGATAGTTGAGCGAAAACAAAATGAGCGTGACGGCCATGGCGGTGATTTTGATCCCCATATCATTTTGCAAGGACTCGGGCATCAACACCGGGTTGATATATTCTGCGCCCACAATCGCCACGCCCACCGCGCTCGCGGCATTGGTAATAACCAAGGACCAGTTGAGCATGAAGGCATAGGCTGGATGATAGCAATGCGAAAATATCTTGTAGAAGCCACCCGCCACCGGCAGACGCGAACCGATTTCGGCAAAGGTAAGCGCTCCGCAAATGCTGATGATGCCCCCCAAAATCCAAACGGCAAAGAAGATGAGTGGCGTGCCTGCCTTCGTGGCGACGATGGCCGGAGTGCGGAAAATACCTACGCCTATCACCAAGCTGACGACAATCATCGTCAGGTCGAAGAAGGCAAGTTTGGGTTTAATAGAGGTGGTAGAGGTAGTGTCGGACATCAAGGGTTTTAATATGATTGCTTCGTGTGTTTCATTCCCATTATTAAACCCTAATCATTTCTTTTGATGCAATAAAAGTAGGAAGCTATGTGAGAATATCAAACCGCTTTGACCTTTGACGGTTAGATTTTAACGGGAAGGAGCGTGTTCTGGCGCTGAACAATATTGTCTTTGATTTTTTCGGCATAGCAAATTCCACCCCCGTCCCGCCGATAGAGGCGGTCCACCACCACCTCCTCCTTCCACCTCTCGCTCTCCAATCCTCCTTCCTCCCAAACCTATTTCAAACTCTATGATGCTTTGGGCAGAATGGTTAAACAGGAAATGATGAACGCGGCTTCCACCACCATTCAAAGAGATGGATTGCCGGATGGCATCTATTTCTGGCAGGTGGAAACGAAAGAAAGTTTGTTGGGAAAGGGGAAGATAATCTTCCAATAAAAAAACGATGGCGCGGTTCCCCAAATTGCCCCCGTTCTAGTTTAGTCTGGAATGAATTTGGTACAAATAAACCCGGATAAGCTTGGTTTGCTCAAAATGTGTCACGTTTTGCCCCGGATGTAACACATCTCACTATGAATGTGACACGTTTGACCCCGGATGTAACGAATCTTACTATAAATGTGGCACAATGGACCTCAGATGTAACGCATTTAACCCCGTTTGTAACACACTAGACCCCAGATGTAGCACAATTGACCTGAATGTAGCTTAGTCCACTGCGGATGTGGCACATTTTGCCCGAAATGTGACACATCGGGTTTTGACCACGTTTATTTCTACAAGAAGGAGGCTTCCTTTTGAATGAACCGAGTTTATTCTATATGGTTACAAGCCTGTTTTCGTAGTTTTATGACCCTTACTAATATTTAGTTTTCCAAAATTATTGTAGAGCAAACTTCACCAACAACGGAATTCCAGTGGCATCTGCTTTGGCAATAACAAGAAATTTATGAAGGAGTAAGAGAGAGCTATGAGCCGGAAGAAAAAAACAAGGCCTGCATTCTCTCAAGGCTATTGCTCGTAGCTAGTGGCTTAAATTGCCTCACGGCTTATTTCCTAAATTGCGCTCCCTTTCAGATGATTCCCAAACTTACGATACAGAAAATCAACGATGAAGCCCGCGTAGAGGAAGTGGTGGGCGAATTTGTGACGCTGAAAAAGCGCGGCGCAAATTTGCTGGGGCTTTGTCCGTTTCACAACGAGAAAACGCCGTCGTTCAACGTGAATCCGGCGCGAAATATTTATAAGTGTTTTGGTTGCGGAAAAGGAGGTGGGCCTTTGCAGTTTCTGATGGATTATCAGCAGTTGAGCTATCCCGATGCGCTGCGCTATCTGGCCAAGAAGTACAATATCGAAATTGACGAAGAGCAGAAAAGCGACGAGGAAAAGAAAAAGGAGCAGGAGCAGTATAGCTTGGTGGAGAGCATCCACATTGCCAACAGCGCGGCGCAGAAGTTTTTTACCGAATATATGTTGCATAACGACAACGGTAAAATAGGACTGGCCTATTTTAAAGAGCGCGGCTTTCTGACGCATACGATTGAGAAATTTCAACTGGGCTTTGCACCAGAGGGCGGCGATGTGTTTACCAAACATGCGCTGAAGGAGGGCTTTCAATTAGACATTCTGAAAAAAGCCGGGCTGACTTCGCCGAAAGAAAACAGTACCTACGATTTCTTTCGCAACCGGGTGATGTTTCCGATTCACAACATGACCGGTAAGGTGGTGGGCTTTGGGGGGCGCATCATGGCGAAGGATGAAAAGGCGCCGAAGTATGTGAACACGTCGGAGAGCGAGGTGTATCAGAAGAGTAAGATTCTTTATGGCGCCTACTTTGCAAAAAATGAAATAAGAAAGAAGGATGAATGTTTTTTGGTGGAAGGATATACCGATGTGGTTTCGCTGGCGCAAGCCGGTATTGAAAACGCAGTGGCTTCGTCCGGCACCTCGCTGACAACGGACCAGATTAAACTGGTGAAGCGGATTACATCCAACATCACGATTTTGTATGATGGCGATGCGGCGGGTATCAAGGCCGCGCTGCGCGGAACCGATTTGATTTTGGAGGAAGGGATGAACGTGCGCATCGTGATTCTGCCCGATGGCGAAGACCCGGATTCGTATGTGCGCAAGGTAGGAGCGGAGGCCTTTGAAACATTTGTGAAGGAACAGAAGAAAGATTTAATCCTGTTCAAGTCCACGCTCTTTGCCAAAGAAGCCAAGGCAGACCCCATCAAGAAGGCAGAGTTGATTCGCGACATCATCGAATCTATTGCCAAGATACCGGACACGATTCATCGCTCGGTATATATCAAAGAGTCCAGTCAGTTGTTCGACATGAGCGAGCAAATTCTAATTACGGAGGTCAATAAAATCAGGAGGAGAAAGGCGAAGGAAAACGAAAGAGGAACGGAGCCAGTTGCGCAAAATCAAAACCAGCCCGATGAAGTGCCGCAGGCGATTCATCAAGAACAATTCAACCAAGCGACATCCAATCTACATATTCTGGAGCGGGATGTAGTGCGCATTCTAATTGAGTTCGGCTCGGAGATGATTGAGCAGGAAGGCGAGCAAGTATCGGTGGCGAGATATATGCTAGACGAACTGGAAGGGATTGATATTGAGAGCAAACAATACAAGCCGGTGTATGATTTGGTGAAGAGAGAAGTGGCGGGAGGAACTGCCCAGAGCGAAAAATATTTCACGACCCATGAGGAGGAACAGATTTCATACATAGCCATTGAGCTGTTGACACAGCCCTATTCGTTGAGCGAAAACTGGTTGAATAAATTGAGAATTTACGTGCCGACTAAAAAGGATAATCTGGTGAAGGATATTCATTCTTCCGTCGTGCGGCTCAAGCAGTTTCGGAACATTGCCGAAATCAAGAAAGTAGAAGTCCTGCTCCGCGAAACTAAAGACGAAGCGGAATTGATAAAGCTGATGAAACTTCACAAATTGCTCACGCAGCAGAAAAAGGAGTTTGCAGCGCTGGTGGGCAATGTGATTTATCGGCCCACGACATAGGAGTCATTTTCTGGCTTCCCAGTATTTAGGTATCCTTTTATGATGAGCGAATGCGATGACGATAACATCTTTTTTTCGCACCTCAAAAACTATTTTATAGGGGAAACGTATCAGGTTTACTTTCCGAGTCCTTTTATAGACCTTCTGAAAGGATAGGGGATGGGTGGCAATTATCTCAAACGTTCGTTCAATTTCTTTGATGAGTTGCCCGGCAAGCTTTGGGTTTATTTCCAAATGCCATTCTATGGCAGCGAATAAATCAGTATTAAAACCTTCGAGGGCTCTGATATTATAAGCCATATTTTTTTGAAATCATTTGTCTGACTTCTTTCCAGTCTTTCGCCGATTCTGGATTCTTTGTGTGCTCTGCCGCTCTTTACCCTTGGAAATCTTCCCCGGTTAAGGGGGGCGCCGCCTCCTCACACACCTCTAAACCACCTACAAAATTGGAGGGCTGCATTTGTATCAAAGCAGCGGGCGGTTTGGCGGCCCCTCACCCTTGGGGATGGTTTTCATAAAATACTTTCTACGAATTTAATGATTTATCTCCCAACACGTAGGTAATCGCGTGATCCTCAAAAAACTCATAGCCTATCTTCAGGTTGTTTAGTTTGAATTCGCTTGGTCTGTCGGCCACTACTATCTGACCTTGAAGTTCTCCTTTGCTTTTCATTTCAAAGGCTCAATCAACAACTGAGTCATGAAGTCAATCTCGCGCATGCCGTAGAGTTTGTATAGGGATTCTTTGGCACTCCAGTAAAGAATCAATTTTTCTATTTTTTCTTCAGAAGAAATAGAGCTGATTTCATCTTCCCGAAGAAACTTGAAAGCGATGCGCTCTACTTTAGAATCAATTCGTTCTAAATCAAGGCCCACATAATATTGCTTGCTCTGCATCACAGCGGCTAACTCACGGGTATGTGTGATAGATAAATGATGTGCCGAATTCCTGAGAAAAGGTTTGCCGGATTCTTCTTTCACCACCTCAGAAAAGATTCCGTTCATTTCGTTCACCAGATGACGGGTGGCAAACCACTGCAGCTTTTTGTTTTCATTCTTTATATCAGGATGCCAGTTGAAAAGAGATTCAAAATAGGACAGGGGTTCGGTAATTTTCCACACCGAGATTTCAAAGTCAGTTCCGCTAATTTTTTTGCAGAGAGGCATTAGCCTTCGAGATTCAAGGTAATGGTAAAGGTTCGCGAATACATCCGCTGAATGGTGCGCGAGTAAATCAGCCCCGGTGTTTGGGACAGTATGTTTACAAACCCATGACTGACCTTGAACTCGGGAGAAAGAATGAAGTAGGGGAAATAGATCATCATTCCAATGCCCAATTCTGCTCCGGCATCGTGTCGGTTTACTTTAATAATATCATCTGCCTTTCGCGCCTTTACGTTCGAGGCTAAGTCAAAATCATATCGCACCCCTGCAATGGCATAAATGCGAAAGTCTTTAATCGGTTTAGATTTGAAACGAAGCAGCAGCGGGAAGTCAAGATAGATGGACGAGATGGTCTTTTTAATTTTGTTGGAATTAAGGTCTTCGTAAATTATGGCCTTATCAGAAAAGGAAAGCGTCGGGATAAACCGGAGATCAAAGTTTTTATGAAACTGATAATTGCCGATGATGCCGAGATTGAAACCGGGACCAATGCCGGGGCGGAAATATCGAATAGAATCATTTGCAGGATCCAGCCGGGCATGAGTGATAGTGTAGTCCGCTACATTTCCACCAATAGCGATGCCGAAGTAAATGTCTTTCTTGCCTAGTTCATTTATATTGTACTGGGCAGATAGACCAAGACTCGAAAGCAGAATCAGAGTAGCCAGAATCTGCTTTCTCACTAAAAAGGAGCGAAAAATCGGGAATGACGAATAACTAGATTGCAAACTATGAACTTTAAATTTCAAACATAAATTCACTTCTCCATCGAATAAAAGGCACAAGCACCTAACGTAAGCGCTTGCCACTTCACATTTCTGAAGCCAATATTCTCTAAAATCTTGACCAACTCCAAACCTTCTGGAAATACTTCTACACTTTCGGGCAGGTAGCTGTATGCTCTGCTGTCCTTTGATACAATCCTTCCAATCAGCGGCACGATATTTTTGAAGTATAAACTATAAAACCATCGGATTATTGCATTGGGCGGTTTAGAAGCCTCCAAGATGGCTATTCGCGCTCTGGGCTTCACCACTCGATACATTTCCTTTAGACCGGCATTAAGATTTTCGAAATTACGGATGCCGAAACCAACCGTCAGCGCATCGAAAGAGTCATTCTCAAAAGGCATTCGCTCCGAATCTCCCTTAATGAACTCGACGATTGACTCTGCTTTCAGTTGCTTCGCTTTAGCTCTGCCATATTTCATCATACCTTCTGAAAGATCGAACGCTATAATTTTCGTTGGCTTCAGGCTGAGCGCTTCAAAAGCAAAGTCGCCGGTGCCGGTAGCTACATCAAGAATCCTTTCGGGTTGGACCGCTCCAATATATTTAACGGCTTTCCTTCTCCAGCTAATGTCAATACCTAAAGACAATAAATGATTCAAGAAATCATACCGATGGGCAATGTGATCAAACATCTCTTCCACCTGTTCTTTCTTTGTTCTGGAAAGATCGTTATAGGGAGTTACGGTTTTACTCATGCAAGGCGCGAAAATAATGGGTTCATCGAGTTTCTTTCGATGCTATATTATTAAAGCAATAGTAACGGAGTGCTTTTTATATATTTTCACGGCATGATTATCAAATACGCTGAATATACCGCTAGCTATGTGGACGTGAAGAAGTGTCCCGAGGCAAAACTTCCGGAGTTTTCGTTCATCGGGCGTTCTAACGTCGGCAAATCTTCTCTGATTAATAGCCTTTGCGGACGCAAAGCGCTTTCCAAAGTGTCTAAAACTCCCGGCAAGACTCAAACGATTAATTTCTTTGACATCAACCACCGATTCAATTTAGTGGATTTGCCGGGCTATGGTTTTGCAAAGAAATCTAAGACGCAGCGCGATCAGTGGGACAATATGATTCGCAACTACATTTTGCACAGAGAACAATTGCGATATGTTGCTTTATTAATAGATGCAAGAATCCCTCCTCAACAATCTGATTTGGATTTTTGTAATTGGATGGGAAAAAATAATGTCCCTTTTATCATTCTCTTCACTAAGTCAGACAAACCGGGTAGTCGCGAAGTGATTACCAATACTCAGAATTTTAATAATCGCTTACTCGAAAACTGGACTGCTTTGCCTCCTTCCTTTATAACCTCTGCTGTGAGCAATTATGGCCGCGAATCTGTGCTTGACTTTATCCATCAGGCTGTGGAGGAGTACTATCAAGGAGGGGACAGACTAAGTCTATAAGTTTGTCCTTCCGCCAAGGAAAGGCCCCATAACAGTCCGGTAAAAGATAAACTGAAGAAGCAAGGTTGCTTTTTAGGCATTAACCTTGGCCAATCAGTATCTTATCAAGTACTAAAGGGTATATTCCAATTCTTCTTTTCTTCGCGGCGCTTTTTTAGGCCATTATTTTACCAATGAATCGTTTGAACCAGTTTTTTCGCAAGGTCTATTCCAGTCCTTCCTTGATTTGGAAGGCTGGTATCGGTTTGCTGTTTATTGTTTTGGGACTGGCCATCATCTTTTATCCTGCTTTTGCCAATGCTTTATCGGAAACTGCGCGCTACAGTTTTTCAGCTCTGTTAGTGTTCTACGGCCTATTTCGTTTGGTCACCTTTTATATGGAATACAAAAATGATGATGCTGAATAAATCTTATTCCTCTTTGTCCAGCTTTCTTTTGCTACTACTGTTTTTCGCCTCTTGTGGAAATGATTCAGCGCATGACCCAACTAAAACAGGGCGAAACAAAATTTATAAAGGGAATTTGAACATCGTATCGGATGTAGGATTAGAGCCAATCGTTCACCAACAGGCCCAAGTATTTGAACATTTGAACGACAGTATTGCAGTGCATATTGAATTTAAGTCGGAAGCCGGAATGTTGGATGATTTCCGGTCCGGTAAAGCCCAAGTAATGCTACTGACCCGTATGCTGACCGAAAGAGAGAAGGAGTATTTGAAAATGAACGACACCATTTATGTCCGAGAACTGGAGGTGGCTCACGATGCCATTGCGATGATTGGCAACCCTCAATTCAATGATGTAGATTTGGATACGCTGCTATTGAAAAAATACTTTACGGCAAAAGAAACTCAATCTAATTATCCCGTGCTGGTTTTTGATAATCAGAACATGAGCATCATCAAACAGCTATTTGCATGGGCCAAGATTGAGGAGGGGAAGACTTCGCAGGTCTATGCACTGCCTACCTCGGAAGCGGTGATTGCTTATGTAGAGCAACATCCAAATAGCATTGGCTTTATCCCGTACGCCTTGGTGAGCGATGAGGATGAGCAAGGTATACGTGCGTTGATGAAGCGGGTAAAAATTTTAAGTTTGCGCACTCGAAACGAGGAGGGGAATACGATTCGTGTTAGCGCTAATCAATCTGATATTGCCACCGGAGATTATCCATTCACCCGCAGCATCAATGCGGTAATCAGGTATGGATACCGGGATAGTATCGAATGGCGATTTATGAATTTCCTCTTTAGAGAAAAAGGCGCAAAGGTTTTTCTAAAAGCGGGTTGGGTGCCTGCTAAGATGCCGGAGCGTGAGATAAATGTTAATACTGGTGAAATTCCTATAACAAATTGAAACCCGTGACGTTAGTTTATATCCAAAGCATACAACGAAAGAAGATAAAATGAAAAAGACCATTGTTTCAGCACTAATCACCTTTTTAACCTTTTCTGCCTTTTCACAAACTTTGCCGGATGCTCAGCGCGAGATAGACAATGAAAACTATTTCAGGGCTAAGCAAATTCTGTTTAAACTATTAAACGATCCCGAGCAAAACAAAGCTGAGGTAGCCTATTATCTTGGAAATACACTTCTCAAAAGCGAGGACCCAGACTCTGCAAAACTATTTTATAAGATGGCTTATAATCCCGATACCCGTTCTGCGCTGGGATATGTTGCCAATGGGCGACTGGCTCTTTTATCTAAGAATAAAGCAGAAGCCAAAACTAATTTTGATCGGGCGCTGCAAACCAGCAAGATGAAGAATGCAACGATTTATTATGAAATCGGCGACGCTTATTTCCGTCCGGTAATTATGGATTTACAGACGGCCATTACTTATTTTGAAGGAGCATATAATTTAGATAATAAGAATACCACTATCATGCTGTCACTGGGCGATGCCTACCTTGAAAATTCGGTCAACGACAACACGATGGGCGGCAAAGCGATGAATAAGTATGAAGCTGCTGCTGATTTAAACAAAAACTTGGCACTGGCTTGGATAAAAATCGGAAGGCTTTCTATGCGCGGACGAATTTATGACCAGGCTATTGATGCTTTTAATAAAGCATTGGCTATTGATCAAAAATATCCTTTGGTTTATAAAGAACTGGCAGAAGCTTACTATCTGACCAGACAGTACGATAAGGTAAAGCCTAACTTCGAAAAATATATTGCCCTCAGTCCCGGTGACAATCAGGCGCGGACTACGCTCGCCTCACTTAATTTCCAGAGCAAAGATTATGATAAAGCTATTGAGGAATCTACTATTGGTTTAAAGAACGACTCCTCTAACTATATCTTTCAACGAGTTCTTGCTTTTTCCAATTATGAACTAAAACGTTATAAGGAGGCAAGCGAAGCAATCAAGAGGTTTTGGGAGTTGCCAAACAAGAAGGTTAAAGATGCTGATATTATCTATTCAGCGCATATTGCTGCCGCAGTTGGCGATACTGCTCTTGCGATGGACTATTTTAGAAAAGCATTGGCGAACGATTCCGACAACTGCGACATGATGACCGAATTTGCGAAGGTGTTGTTTCAGTCGCAGCGCTATGAAGATGCTATTTCGCAATACAAACTGGCAAACGATAAATGTGGTCGTCTGGGCTCGGTTGAAATTTATTATTTAGGAAGAAGTTATTATACTTTAAAGGACTCTGCCATGGCGGATACAACCTTTGCAGAATTTATTGCCCGAAACCCCGGCTCGCCGGATGGTTATTACTGGCGTGCTCATACGCTGTCGCGATTTATGTTTGCCAAGAACGACAAAGACTTTCCCGCCACTCCTTTTTATCAGAAATATGTCGAGTTGACCTCGACCGACCCAGCGCGATATAAAAGAAACCTGATAGAGGCTTATGACTATTTAGGGGCATCTTCCTTTGATCAAGACAAAAAGCAGTCTAAAGAATATTTCATGAAGGCAATAGAACTCGACCCTGCCGATGAGTTTGCCCTGCTTTATTTGAAGTCTTTTTAGATGACGCTGACCATATCTAGCGGTAATATTTGAAGAGACCTTCATCTTAACGGTCAACTACCTAATTGATTCCACAATAGCTTGAGATAATGCGCTTCTGTATGAGGAAGAAGGCATAATTGCATTGAATACAAGCGCTACTTGTAATCTTTCTCGTCATACATGAAACATTAGTAGGCGTTTACCTGTATAGTACAAGTAAAACCGGAAACATGAATGAAATTACTTTTGAGGGACAATACGAATACTATCGTTGTGTACACCACGATTTTAATAATGCCTATAAAATGGTGAATCAGTATGTTTCGGAACTATATCTGTTGCCCAAAAAACTGATGGATAACACCGCCGAAGAACTGAATCGCTTTGTTACAGACTACAAATTCAAAAAGGATGAAAAAATAAGTGATGGTTCTTATAAGACCGTACTAGATTTTATTCAGCAGATGGATGAGTTTGCAGAGGAAACTCAGGATTTGTATCAAATGCACAAGAAGCATAATGATAAAAGCCGCGTTTATTTGGACAAAGTAGAAGAACTGAATCAAAAAACGAAGGACGTATCATCTCTGAATATGCTGTGGAATACATCAGCCTAACTCAGGAATTAACCAACCTCCACGAAAGTCTGAAAAAGATAAAATCTAAAGCAGATGAAATGGTGGACAAATTGGAACGCATAGAATTGCGTTGGGTAAACATTCGTCAAAGAGTCTGCGCTTAGTCCTCATCCGTTCGATCATTCATTAGTACTTCATCGCTCTCCGAAGAACGATGGCATCCGTATTGATTTTTCCCAACCGACACATCTTACAGAAACGGTAAAATACAATCTCTGTGTTTTACAATAAGAAAGGGAAAGTGAAAACTATTTTCATAAGGTACGTATATCAATAGTATAACCGTACTCTATGAGCCAACTCCCCCCAGCAAGTCAACTTGATATTCTCCGAAGTTCTCGAAACGAATTGGAAGAAGTGTATAAAGAAGTGAATCGTCATTTTGAGGAACTGCATCCTTTGCCCAAACAGTTTATAGAACAAACGACTCCTGCTATAGATAAATACCTGCAAAAATTTTCTAAACCAGGCGCTGCGGATGACTTATTTGTTTTTCAAGCGCTTATGGGTTTTTTGAATCAATTTGATGACTTTGCTTTAATGGCTAACGAGGTGTTTTTCGGAATATGACGAAGACTCTAAAACTTGTAAAGAATATCTCGATAAAATCTCCGACTTGGAACAATTGTTTAAGGACAATTCATCCGGTGATCTTAATTCTATTGCCCCCTCTATTACCGAAATGAGCAATCGGATGAACAACATTAAAATCCGTTCAGACGAAATGGTTAAGAAGTTGGAAACAATTGAAACTAGATGGAAAAAAATCAAAACAAAAATCGGGACATAACCGCAAGGTCATTACCTTCTTATCAGATTTCAGATTCTTCCTCATCTCTTCGTCGCTTCCATACAAACAGCGTGTAAGCTTTCTTGTTTTTTTGAAGGTTTAAGATTGCTATTTTCGAGCGATGACAAAAGAACAGTTAAGCGTTTTCGATATTTTTAAGATTGGCATTGGCCCTTCCAGTTCACACACATTAGGTCCATGGAGGGCGGCTGAAAGGTTTTTAAATGAGATCCATGATGAGGGTAAAATCAAAGAAGTGGTTTCTGTTCAAGCTACCCTTTATGGTTCGCTGGCTAAAACCGGCAAAGGTCATGGGACGGATATTGCCATCCTTTTGGGTTTGAGCGGATTTGATCCGGTTACCTTCGATCCGGCTCTGATTGATTCCACGGTGAGCCGAATCAAATCGAGCAATAAAATAAAACTTCAGGGGACATCAGAAATAAATTTCAATTCCGTAAAGGATATACTTTTCTTAAAAAAAGAAAGCCTTCCATATCATCCAAATGCATTGCGGTTTTCGGCATTATTATCTGATGGAAATAGAAAAGAAGAAACTTACTATTCAGTAGGAGGTGGCTTTGTAGTGAAAGAAGGCGAAGATCCTTTGGCAGACCAATCTATTGTATTGCGTTATGAGGTAAACAACGCGGATGAATTGTTGGATAATTGCAAACTGGCAGGTATCAGTATTTCTCAATTGGTTAGAGAAAATGAAAAAGCTTGGAGAGCGGACAAAAAAACAGTAAAAGATTTACTGAATATCTGGCGAGTGATGACCGAATGTATATACCGGGGATGTCATACGGATGGTATTCTTCCCGGCGGGCTGAATGTGGTGCGCCGCGCAGCCCGTATAAATAAACAATTGCTGAAAGGAAAAACCGAGAACAACTTTGACGAATGGGTCATTGCCATTCAACAGTCTGATAAATCGTTCACCAACATAATGAACTGGATCAGTTGTTTCGCCTTGGCGGTGAACGAAGAAAATGCCTCGTTCGGGCGGGTGGTAACAGCACCTACCAACGGCGCTGCCGGCGTGATTCCTGCTGTGATGATGTATTACTTTGTTTTTTGCAAAGGCAACAAGGAAGAGGACATTGTGAAATTTCTAATGACCGCTTCTGAAATTGGTGCCTTATTTAAAAAGGGCTCTACTATCTCAGCCGCAATGGGTGGTTGCCAAGCTGAAATTGGCGTTTCATCTTCCATGGCCGCTGCTGGCTTGACAGAATGTCTCGGTGGAGATGTATCACAAGTAATGCAGGCCGCAGAAATAGCGATGGAACATCATCTTGGAATGACCTGCGATCCAATTGGCGGATTGGTTCAAATACCTTGTATTGAAAGAAACACGATGGGAGCCATCAAAGCTATTACAGCCTCTCAACTCGCGATGCAAAGCGATGCGGAAGAGATGATAGTTTCATTAGGAACCGTAATCAAGACCATGTGGGAAACGGCTTTGGATATGAGTAGTAAATACAAAGAAACTGCCGATGGAGGATTAGCCATCAATATTCCCCTAAATCTTCCCGAATGTTAGCACAAAACATCAACCGGTAGTCGTATCAAATTCTTTCTTGGCCATTAACTCTTACTTCTGAGTTTGTATTTCACAAAAGCAAGGCAATAAATAGCCCTTGGCTGTAACTTACCTTTGTTTATGGCGTATCTCTATTTAATATCCGCTTGGATGATGCAACGGACAATTAAAATTAGAAAAGGAAAAACAAACAAGATAAAATGAAAGCACTTATACTCATCATTGTTTTGGGGATGCACTTTTCTGATTTAATAGCAGCAAAGAGTACTTTGTCCCTGCGCCTTCAATCAGTCAATACCGGTTATCTGGATGATGCCTCCATCTACTTTGAAGAAAATGCTATTTCGTCATTCAACAGTACGGACGATGAATTGCTTGTATCCAGTCCTTTTGAGGGAGTTCCCGAACTTTTTTCTTTTACTTCAGATGGAATCAAATGCTCTAAAAATGGTTTCGGCAATTTATCTTCTACCGAAATAGTTCCGCTGGGTTTTGAAGTGGATATAGACGGCAACTACAATATTTCTGCGATTAACTTGACAAATTTCGACCCCTCCTGCCTTATCCGTTTAGAAGATCGGCAAACAAATGTGTTTACCGACTTGCGAACCGGAACTTATACTGCTTTGCTAAATACCAGTGACAGCGATTCGGGAAGGTTTTATATTCATGTCACCCATCCGGCTGTGTTCACCTACGTCAACTCGGGTTGTCAGAATAATGAAGGTTCTATCACCGTGACTATTGACCCTACCGTGCCTTGGGATATCTGTCAGTTATATGATACGGCAAACAATCTAATCGAAACAATTGCCAATGTGAACCCGGTGGCATCCTTCAATGGTTTGGCGCAGGGCAAATACTATGTAGCATTTTTAACCGGTTTCTATTCCTCAGGAAAATATTTTGAACTGGGAGGGAATTATATTACCTCCTCCATGCAGACTCCGAACGACCCGATTTATGTTGGGCAGCGGACTACTTTTCATGCCTTGGCATCCAATACTACTCAATATGAATGGGACTTTGGTGATGGTACTTTAATCACCGGCGTGGCCAACCCGCCGATGACTTATTATACACCCGGAACCTACCCGGTCAACGTGATGTGTTCTAACACTTATGGATGTTCGGCTTCTTCACAAATGATGATTACGGTTGAAGTTCCGTCGGGGATAAGGGAAGAAAAGAAACAGGAATTGATGATATCCGTTCAGGGAAACATCCTGCGCTTGAACAGAAAGACCCAAGTAGCAGACCATGCACAAGTACAAATATTCGACCTTTTAGGCAGACCGATTTATAAAGCGCCTTGGCAGACCATGCAATGCGCCATTGACCTGAACGACCAACCGGCAGGCTATTACATATTATCTGTGGCTGGCGAAAAAGACGTGAGTACCAGTAGAATTTTTATCGAGCGATAAACCAAGATACAGCGGTTTGTAAAAAGGTCCTGCCTGGGAAAGGCGGGCCTTTTGTTTTTTATAAACTACAAAAGTCTTTAAGACTTTTGTAGTCTGAAAATTTTATAAGGACTTCCAAGTTCGCTTCGCTAACACTTGGAAGAACGAACTTGTTGGTGGCATTTACGCTGCTATAAATTTGGGAAACTAAACACCTTCAAGGGCTAGATACCATGTGGCGGAATAAAAAATAATATTATTCCGGCTTAGGGAAAATACCTATAAATCTCTTTTCGGTGTAGCAGTCTGGCCAGCCAAACCACTTTCCCTTCGACCAACAAACCCAAACGATAATGGCCGATTCTTATCCGGTAACAATGGGCGTGACCCTTAAGCCGTTTGATGCCTTCGATTTTTAATAATGAATCAGACTTTTGAAACTGCTGAATTAGTTCATCCACCTTTAATACCAAATTCTTATTGGTAGAGATGGCTGTGAAATCTTTCTCAAAGGGCTTTGAGAATTTTACTTCCATTTACGAATGACCTTTGCAATAGAGGAGGGTTTGGCTTCACCCTGTTTCACCGCTTCCTTGATCAATTTGCCGAATACAAAATCCTCCTGCTCCTCTTCAGAAAGGGTGAACATACGAACCTTCATTTTGCTCAGAAGCTCTTTAAGAAGACGACCTTCTTTTTTATCACGGGCTTGCAACACTATTGTTTCCATACTACAAATATAGCTATAAGGTTACAAAATAAAAAAGCCCCGCCCGATAGTTATCGGAACGGGACTTTTCGTTTTAAACTACAAAAGTCTCATAGACTTTTGTAGTCTGAAAACACTTCGCCTATTTATCAGTGGGCGATTGATTCCGCTTATAGATTTCCATTATAGGGAATTGGCCTAAGTGAAAATTAAATCGCTTATAAAAGTATTCCTTATCGGCCTCGCTAATCACTTTTTCCCCCTCGCCCATTTTCCCCGTCCGGATGAATTGATTATAAACGATTTCATGCTTTTCTACGTTCGGCTGTTCGCCGAATTTGCTTTCATGCTGCTTCATAAAATCGAATGAGCAATGCTCCTGAATTCTATTGATATGCTCCGGCTTCAATTCTATGCCTAAAAATTTGGCTATACGGAATAGCTCTTGTACAAAATTCTGCTGCAAGTCTTCGTAACGGACATAGAGGATCGGCAACTTGTTCTTGTTTCTTAGCCATTGTTCATGAAACTTAAACCAGTTTGAATCATCCTCATCTCGAAAGGACATTTCAAAACTTTCTTGAAACGTAATCTTTGTGCTATTATAGTTTTTGCGGTGGTGATAAAGCGAGTTGGCAACGTCCAGTCCATCTCTGACCACAAATATGTATTTCCCCTTTTTATTCTTATCAACCTTATTGTATGGATCATGAGTTTTGACAATTCGTGGGGATAAAAGATCGGGTATCGTTCCATTTCGATCCGCTAAGTTTCTCAACCAAGGAGACACATCATAAATATGCTTAAAATTCATTGCTCCGTCCGTGGTCAATTGATATAGTATCATTTGCATCCAAGTGGTGCCAGCTTTTAGGAATGTAACCACATAGATGTCGTCGTCGCGCTCACCAAACAGCAATTCATATTTCATGAATCTTAGCTGATGAATAGCGCCCTCAACATTGCTCTTTACTTTAGATAAAAAGCGAATGCACTTTTCGATAATTGATATTTCCCAACTCATTATTAAAAAAATAAAAGGCCTGCAATATTGCAGGCCTATCTTCATAAATACGATACGTGATTAGTGACAGGTGTAACCGCTGTTTTCCAAATATTTAATGTACGATTTGAATTCAGCACTGCTGGTAAAATCGCTTTCTTTTACGACTTCACAATCTCCGGCATAGCAACAATTATAGCTCTTCTTGCAAGAGTTGAAGGCAAAAAGGCTGGTGAACAATGCGGTCAATCCGATTAAAAATCTAAGTTTTTTCATAGAAATTGGTTTTTGTTTTCACCTACTCTATATCCCCTTTTCGGCTACCTGGGTTTTTATTTTTAAGCTATGAGCAGTTAGCTATGAGCTGTGAGAAAAACCTCTCATAGCTAACGGCTCATGGCTCATAGCTTTTTCTTACCAAAGAATATCCGCCACATTAATCGTAACGGCTCCTTCATGTTCCGGTATGTTGACGACTACTCTTCCGGCTGCATCCTCTTCGCCGTGTACGCGGAGGGTTACATCGCCGGTCAGTTTGGTGTCTATTTGATAGCGACCGGTTCCATCGGTAGTTGCTGTAGCGCCCGAATCTTCCAAAGTAACCACCCGACCCACTTCGACACCGCCGCCGCTGTTTTTCACAAAACCAACCAAAGTAGCCGGTGGCCCTTCGGTCATATATACCACCCCCCAACGGCGGGCGTTTTCGCGCATGCTTTCCGGCGATTCTTCGTTATAAAAAGTCTCTACTTCATCCCATACTTTTTTAATCACCTTATCGGCCTCGATGTTCAACACATCCACCGCTTCTTCTGCCGCATCAAGAATATTTGCAAAGGATACCTGCTGGGCTATAAATGTGTTGGCGCTTATCAGGATAGACTGCACCTCGCTGATGTTGGGATTTTCCATTGGCGCACCGCCTGCCGCCACGCGGTTAGGGTCGCCCGCCACCAAGCGGTTGGCCCAGCTTATTACATCCTCTTCCTTATCCAGATTGGGCACCGCTTCGCTGCTCACATCTAATTGATAGAAGGAGCGATTGCCCGCCGGATATTTGTTGCGTTTCACCCCCAGGTTGAAGACCTGGATAAAGTGGCTAACAAACATGCGGGTGCCTTCCACCTGTGCATCTTTGGTGGGCGTGTTGGTGGTTTGCCCCGACTTGGCGTTGGCCCAGGCCGTGAGGCCATTGTTAAAATTGGTGTTCATGCTGCCCAGCCGCCCGATGGTGGTGGGGGTGAGGGTGCCGGGTTCTACGGCGTTGGTATTGTTGGCTTTGTTCAGCGCGTTCTGGCGCGTGAGGTTGCTGTTAGGCAAACGGCGAGTTATAGTCATAGGGTTTTGGTTTTTATTTTGATGAAAAAAGGGGTTTGAAGCGTAATAGCTTGTGGCGCAGGGCTGTGTGAGCCTCCACCAGACTTAGCGGACAGGCTTACAGGTCTGTTAGCGGCTCCGCTGAATATAGTGGATAGGCTTACAGGTCTGTTAGGGCTTCCGCTGAACGTAGTGGACAGGCTTGCAGGTCTGTTAGGGCTTCCACTGAATGTAGTGGACAGGCTTACAGGTCTGTTAGGGCCTCCGCTGAACGTAGCGGACAGGCTTACAGGTCTGTTAGCGGCTCCACTGAATGTAGTGGATGGGCTTACAGGTGCGCAAGGGTCTTGACTGAATGTAGTGGATAGGTTTGCAGGTCTGTAAGGGTCTCGGCTAAACTTGGTGGATGGGCTTTCAGGTCTGCAAGGCTCTCCGCTAAACTTGGTGGATAGGCTTTCTGGTCTGTAAGCACCTCCACTGAACGTAGTGGATAGGCTTGTGGGTCTGTTAGGGGTTCCACTAAATCTGGTGGAGGGTCTTTCGCGTCTGTAAGCTATTCCACCAAAACCAGTGGAGGGTCTTCGGGTGCCAAAAGCATGGACTCCAATTTGTAGAACTTTGAACCAAATTCGGTCCAAGAATTTTCAGACCCGTCGAAACAGATTTTAGGAGAAATTTGAGAGGAGAACTTGGAAAATAGCGCCCTGTGAATTAGATTATAGGCGTAGCTGCGCGCGCGCGCGCCTCAATCATGAGAGAATCAGCCGCAGATATTACCGGTGTTTGAGAGAAGAAGATCATGTTGTGAAGCATGAGAGGTTTGTGTTATTCTTTCACAAAAATAATCGTCTAAACGAAACTGCAAAATATATTTTGCTAGGCACCCGAAGCCCGAAGGGAGCAAAGTGTCGATGGAGCTATTCACTCCTTAGGCGTGCAGTAATAATCTTGTTTTTGGAAATAAACGAGCGCGTCGTCAATACCGCTTTTAGAATCGCAGATAGTTTTTTCATCCACCAACCGGCTGCAATAATGGTTGCTTGCTTGCAGCGAATCGCGCTCGGCATCTACGCGGCTATTGCCGATGCCGGCATTGGCACAGATTTTATAGGAGATAGACGAATCGGTTTTTGAAATACAATACGCGCAATATTGTGTGCAGCGATAGCAGGCTCTTTTGCAAGAAACAAAGGAAAGAATACACGTTGTTGTAAGCAGAAAAAAGAGATACTTCATAAATAAGTAAACGCAATGTTGACATTTTATTTTCAACTGGTGAAAAGAATTTTTCTTCCTTTACGCCGTTAAAGGTGGCCAAACCACAAGAATTTGTGGCGGCCATAATAGGGAATCCTGTGAAAATCAGGAGCAGTTCCCGCTGCTGTATGCTTCTTTAACATTTTCGGCAACTTTGCCACTATTTCGATCAAGCGAAATGGGAAGGCGCCGAAAACGAAGCGAGCCAGAAGACCTGCCTTAAACAATAAATTTTTCAAAGCTTTCGGGAAGAAGAGCAGCGAGTCGAAACCTTACCCGGTTTTTATTCCATCTTTCATTTCGGGGCGATTTTTTTAATCATTCAAATTCATTTAAAATGAAAAAAATCAACCTTTTATTTCTTGCGATGTGCTTCGCGCTTATCTCTTTTGCACAAACCGTATCTGATTTTGAAAGTCTCACTTTACCTGCCGATTCATTTTGGAATGGGGCAGATTTGACAGGGGGCTTCAGCGATGGCAATGCTTTCTTTGCGAGCGATTATTCTGTCGCGTTTCAGCTTTGGGGCGGCTTTGGTTATTCCAACAAGAAAGATACCACCACTTCCGGCTATCAAAATGATTTTAGTGCGATTACCGGTGAAGGATTTTATGGTTCTTCCAACTATGCAGTTGCCAATCTCAGTGGCCAAACAAAAATTCGCCTTACCGGTATCGGTGCGGGGAAACAGGCCAGCGGTTTCTATGTCACTAATGCAACTTATGCTTATCTCAGTATGAAAGACGGAGATGCTTTCTGTAAAAAATTCGGGGGTGTTTCGGGTAATGAAGAAGACTGGTTTAAACTCACGGCCAAAGGTTGGTTGAACGGTGCAGAGAAAAAAAATAGGGTAGATTTTTATCTGGCCGATTTCCGATCTTCGGATAATAGCGAAGACTATATTCTCAAAACGTGGGAATGGTTAGACCTCATTCCGCTGGGCAATGTGGACAGCATACAGTTTTTTCTTTCCTCGTCCGACACCGGTCTTTATGGAATGAATACGCCCGCCTATTTTTGTCTGGACAATTTTACAACTGCTGATGTTGCAAACAACGCACCGGTAGCCATGAACGATGAAGTGATGATTAATTATTTGGAGGATACATTGATTGATGTTCTGTCAAACGATATAGATGTGGATGCCCTTCCGCTCACCGTGCAGCTAATCAGTAGCCCTATGATTCCCGGTGCTTATGCTGCCGACTCTAACGGTACGCATATTTACTATCAGCCTGCCGTCGGCATTGTAGCGACGGATACGCTCTATTACAGAGTTTGTGATGCCGCAATGGAATGTGATACCGCGATGCTTGTTGTGCGGGTGAATTCTTTAACCGGTATAGAAGATTTAACTGAAAACGATATTCTCTTATCACCCAATCCATTCACCGGTTCATTTGCTATCAATTTCCCCGAAGGCACTGAACGGATAGAACTGTTTGATATAAACGGAAGAATGGTGAAGAACAAAATTTTGAAGGAATCTATGAAACAAGAGGTAATCCAGACAACAGACCTTTTGTCGGGCTTATATTTTGTGAAAGTGTTTGGTGGTGGTGCTTCGGTAGTGTTAAAAGCACTAAAGCAATAGCCTTTCGCAGGGTTGAATGAAATGAAAACAATCTTACAGATACTGTTCGTTGCAGTGATATTTAGTTCCAATCCGTTGCAGGGACAATTTGCTCCTGCGGCGGGTTTTGAAGGAAGTACGGCAATTCATAAAGGCGATGAATCTTTTACTTCCTGGGCTTCTACCTGTTCTTTGCAATTAGGTTGGCAAAATATTTCGGATACTACCATCGGTCATACGGCTGTCGGTAATGAAATTTCTCCAACCGGCAAACCCGGAGAAAACGGTGTTGTTAGTCTTGGAGATGGAGGCATAGCTACTCTGACCTTCTCTTCGCCAATCTTCAACGGCCCGGGTTTTGACTTTGCTGTTTTTGAAAATGGATTTTCTGTGGCTGGCACACCGCTTGCTTTTCTCGAATTTGCTTTTGTGGAGGTGAGTTCAGATGGGAATCGGTTCGTTCGCTTTCCAACTATTTCAAATATCCAAGACACCATCCAATTGGCTATGGAGGGAATGGATGCTTCTTTAGTAAATAACTTAGCAGGCAAGTATGTTGCCGGTTATGGAACTCCCTTTGATTTGGAGGAGTTGAAAGATTCTGCTGGGTTGGATGTGCTTCATATTACACACGTTCGGGTGGTGGATGTGGTCGGGTCTATAGATTCGCAGTTTGCTACTTATGATTCGCAGGGAAAGAAAATAAATGATTCTTGGCCTACACCTTTTCCTTCCGGTGGATTTGATTTAGATGCCGTAGGGGTCATTCATTCGCTAAACGAAACCAGTATAAATGATTCATGGGCTATACCGGTAACATTGTTTCCTAATCCCAATAGAACAGAGACCGTTCATTTAATTGCTGATGCTCATTGGGTCGGTGCTGCTTTAGTGCTCACGAACACTACCGGTTCGGTTTTGTATTCCGGCAGATTGGATAAAACAAATAAGGTTATTGAGACGGCTGCGTATCCAAAGGGGATATATTTTTTGACACTCCAATCTTCTTCGGAAACACAGACCATAAAGGTTATAGTTGAATGAAATTTATCTGGACATATCTGTTGCTCAATGTAGTCCAGCTATTGTATGCCACCGGTGTAAAAGATACGGTGACACTTCAAGATGTTATGAAGATAGAAAAGGTAAGTGCTCACCCCGAAGCGATCGAATCTCCTTTCACCGATATCCGGTATATCAAAGGCAAACGAATAGCCGATGCACTGAATGAATATTCGTCGGTTTATGTAAAAAAATATGGTGCTGGCCAATTAGCTTCACTATCCGTTCGAGGAACATCTGCTACACAAACAGAGATTTTATGGAATGGAGTAAAACTCAACTCCCCTGCTTTGGGTCAGGTGGATTTATCACTATTTCAAATAGGAATGCAAGATGATTTGCAGTTGATACGCACCGGTTATCACGGTACGATTGGAGGTACATTATTAATGGATAATCAACTGAAAATGGATTCGGGATTTTCGATTTCCGGTAATTTTCGTGTTGCCAGTTTCAGCACTTTTGAGGTGATGGCGGATGCGCAGTATGCCAAAGGGATAGTTTCGGGTAGCACCCGTTTTAATTTTGTGAATGCGACTAATAATTTTTCTTACCGAAATATCTTTGAAGAAAATCATCCTCGTACAAAACAAACCAATGCCTCTGTATCTCAATTGTCATTTCTACAACAGTTTGGTTTTCGGTTGAATGAAAACAATTCTTTGAATCTATATTGTTGGCTAACAGATGCTTTCCGGGAAATTTCACCAATTATGAGTAAACCCTTGAGCAATGAAAGTCAAAAAGATGGCTCCCTGCGTTTAATGGCAGATTGGAAAGGACGGTATAAAAATCTGAATCTGAAACTTTCATCTGCCTTACTGAAAGACGATATGGAATACATCAGTCCAAATGCCTTTTTGGACGAGACCTCACACATGACTGCCATTAGAAGCAATTTTTCTGCTCGTTATATTTTTCCATTTCAGTTGATTCTTAATTCAGAGCTAAACTATGATTATGAAGCGGCTAATGTTCTGGCATACAGAGGCAAGAAAGACAGAAGTATTGTTGGACTAAAAGTCTATGCTGACTATTATTTTCTAAAACAATTTAGAATACATGGAGGATTTCGTGAAGATTTTGTTGGTCAACGGTTCTCTACTTTTGCACCAGAATTAGCTTTCAGCTATTCAAAGGATTTCAAACAAAAACATGGAATCACCGCCGGGCTGATTGCATCGCGCAACTTTCGTTTTCCTACACTCAACGACCTGTATTGGATACCAGGTGGAAATCCTGAATTGAAACAAGAGAAATCATGGAATGGTGAAATACAACTGAAATACCGATATGGAAAAGTGGCAGACGTTGCTGTATCTAACTTCTATATTTATGTAAATGATTGGATTCAATGGACTCCCAATGGAAGTTTTTGGTCTCCAGAAAATTTGAAACGGGTCTTTTCTAGAGGGATAGAGACTAACTTTCATTTTACCAATGCAATGGAGCATCTTCCAAACCAATTTGTTTTTCACCTCAACACATCATACTCCTATACGCGCACTACTAATCTGGATGCCACCTCAGAGTTTGATAATTCCAAAGGAAAGCAATTGATATACGTCCCTGTTCATCAAGTTGTGGTCGGCTTGCAATTACAGTACCGCAAGTTTTATCTGCGCGCAGTGAATCGTTTTACGGATAAAGTTTACACTACTACAGATAATTCACAGTCTCTAAAAGGATATTTTATTTCAGATCTGGAGTTAGGAAAGGAGCTGAACTTCGCTCATTTAGAATTGGGCATCTCATTCCGTGTAAATAACATGGCTAATTCTTCGTACCAAGTGATTGCGCAGAGACCAATGCCCGGAAGGAACTTTGAAGGAACATTTAGGTTTAAATTTTTGTAGCTCATGGGAAGACCATTCGTTGTTTTTTGTTTAGCGATATTGTTTGTCTGCTCTTCCTGTAAAAAGGATACGACAACTCTTAATTTGCCTTCCACTGCCGGAGTATTTATCTGCAATGAAGGCCCCTTCAATTTCGGGAGTGGTGAAATTTCTTTTTATAACCCAATGAATCAGGAGATTAGTAATAATCTTTTTCAGGCAGCTAATCAGTATGCGTTAGGTGATGTGGCGCAATCCCTTTTCATTCGAGATTCTTTAGGATTTATTGTAGTCAATAACTCACAGAAGATTGAAGTTGTAAACATTGCTTCAATGAAAAAGATAAGGACTATTCTAATCCCAGGCTCTTCACCGCGTTACTTCTATGCTTTGAATGACAGCATTGCTTATGTTTCAGAACTTTACAAATCAAAAATCTATGTCCTCAACTATCAGTCAGGTGTGGTAATAAAGGAAATAGACCAGGTTTCTCGTTGGACCGAACACCTGATGAAGTACGGAAATGACATTTTGGTAGAAGAACGTAATCTAGATGCTTTTCCTTCTTCTCAAGCTGGTTTTGTAAGAATCAATTCGAATAGTCATGCTGTTGTTCAACACTATTCATTTGATGGAAGTAATATTCAGGGGATGGCAAAGGATAAGGACAATCGCCTTTGGTTGTTGATGGACGGAGATACAGCTCATTCCATTAATTCCTCCTTAGTTTGCCTCAATGAAGATTTCTCCGTTCACCGGATGATTTCATTTCCTCTGAATCATCATCCGGCATTACTTCGCATCAACGCAACCGGCGACACCCTTCTGTATCTCGACTCAGATATTTATCGTTTTTCAATTTCTGATAACCAACTGTCCGCTACTCCGTTCATTTCTCGGAATGGGCACAACATCTATGCTTTAGATATTGACTCTAAATCAGGCGACATCTATTTTTCTGACGCATTGGATTTTGTTCAGGCTTCTCGTGTTTATCGTTATGATAAATCCGGACAACTAATACATTCCTTCACGGCGGGAATCATTGCCGGGAACTTTACGTTTAAAAATGAATAGGGGGCGAATGAAATATTCACTATTGCTCAGTGCCATTTTCATTCTTCTCGTTGCATCATCTTGCCATCAGGGAAAGGATAAAGGTGTATTGCTGAAAAAATCAGAAGAACCCATATCGGTTCTTTCTCTAAAATATGCTCGAGGCTTTTCGATTCATTATTTCGATGGGTTCAAAATCATTTCGGTTCGCGATGGAAAGGATACTACCAAACTATTGGCAGAGTATATTCTTTATCCAAAATCATCTTCGGCACCTCTTGGATATGACAAAGCTGTCAAGATTGGAACACCCGTAGATAAAGTAGTTTGTATTTCCACGACGCATATCGCTGAATTGGTGAAGCTAAATCTTGTTGACCGGATTGCAGGCATCACCGGAGCATCATTGATTTATAATCAGGAGGTTCATCAAAGAATTGAACAAGGAGCGATTGCCAATTTGGGAAACGACGAAATGGATTTTGAACGATTGGTGGAAATTGCTCCTTCCTTTGTGCTTTCATCCGGTAGCTATGATGGTGGAGATAAGTTGAACATTAAACTCCGTTCATTAAATATTCCCTCAGTGCTTAATCTCGACTATATGGAGCAAGATCCTTTGGCTCGTGCTGAGTGGTTGAAGTTTATGGCTGCTTTCTTCGATCGGGAAAAGGAGGCGGATAGTTTGTTTTCTATAACGGAGGAGAAATATCTTTCTCTAAAGAACCAAATGAAGCAGGTGGTGCAGCGACCTACTGTCTTTTGCAATATCCCTTTCAAGGAAATATGGTATATGCCTTGTGGCGAAAACTATATGGCGTTTGATTGAAGATGCGGGTGGAGATTTTTTATGGAAAAATACAAACGCAAATAATGGTTTGAACTTGAACCTGGATTACGAAGCAGTCTATAACAAAGCGGCGGAAGCAGACTTTTGGATAAACAGTGGTTTTGCTAAGTCATTAGCTGATATTAAAGCCGCTGATAGCAAGAACACATTTTTCAAGGCTTGGAAGACCAATAAGGTATTCAACAACAATCTTCGCAATACTCCTGCCGGAGGTTTTGATTTCTGGGAATCGGGCACGGTGAACCCTGACCTGATATTGTCTGACCTCATTACTATTTTCCATCCTGATTTCATTCCGGCTCATCAGCTATATTACTACCAACAATTGAAATAGATTTTGGAAAACAAAAGCAGACACCTCTTCCTTTTTGCAGTTTTAACCAGCTTGCTGTTCATAGTTCTGCTCTTGCAATTATTTATCGGCTCGGTAAGAATTCCAATCAGTAGTGTTCTTACTATTCTAACCGGAGGAACGGTTGACAATGAAGCATGGAGTAATATTGTCATCGAGTCGAGGCTTCCCGGGGCGCTGGCTGCCATGTTGGCTGGTGCCGGATTGTCTGTCAGCGGTTTGCAAATGCAAACTTTATTTCGCAATCCTGTCGCGGGTCCTTATGTGTTGGGAATCAGTGCCGGAGCCAGTTTGGGTGTTGCTTTATATTTAATGGGGGCCGCTGCTCTTAGTTCCTATTCTTTGTTTCATCTATTGAGCGGATGGGGAATTATCATTTCGGCTTCCTTGGGTGCTTTTGTCATATTTGTTGTGAGCTCAGTACTGACTTTTCGGATTCGCGATGTGGTGGCTGTGCTGATTATTGGTTTAATGTTGGGCGGAGGAATCAGTGCCTTTATTGAAATTCTTCAATCCTTTTCGGGCAATGAAGCACTGAAACATTATGTGCTCTGGACCTTTGGTAGCTTTCGTTATGTAGATATCACCCAGGTAGCCTATTTGGCTGGTGCAGTGATGATAGGTATATTTTTATCCTTGGCTGTTTCCAAACAACTTAATCTGTTGCTGCTCGGCGAGATTTATGCTGCCGGCTTGGGAGTGCCAATAAACCTGATAAAGTATCTAGTTGTATTTTGCACCAGCCTCTTGGCCGGTTGTGTCACGGCCTTCTGTGGACCTATCGGCTTTGTAGGGCTTGCGGTACCTCACATAGTGCGCCGGCTTTTTAATACATACAACCACAATATCCTTACGCCCGCCTGTGCTCTGATGGGTGCTGTGATCTGCTGTCTTTGCAATATCCTTGCTTCGGTTCCGGGTACAGAAATTGCTCTTCCTATTAATGCGGTTACCTCCCTTTTTGGTGCACCGGTTGTTATTTGGATTATCATGAAATATAAAAAGGGCTAAGCCATGATAGTAATTAATGACTTGGACATAGGATTTAAAGAAAAGGCTCCCATCTTTTCAAAGATATCTGTGAAAGCTGACCCCGGTGATATCATAGCTCTTTTAGGTGTGAATGGAGTAGGCAAGTCCACCTTCCTGCGTACACTCTGTGGTGTTCAAGAACACTTACATGGGGAAATATTTATCGCGGGTGAATCAACTGAAAACTATAGTGCACCGGAACTGGCAACAATGATAAGTGCCGTCTGGACCGAGAAGATTTATATAGAGAATATCACGGTAAGAGAATTTATAGCGATGGGGCGTACTCCTTATACCGGTTGGTTTGGTAATTTGTCTGAGGAAGATTATGTTGTTATTGACATGGCTATCACAACGGCAAAACTAGAGGATATGGAATATCGTTTGTTTAATCATTTGAGCGATGGGGAAAAGCAACGAGTATTGATAGCTCGCGCTATTTGTCAAGACACCCCGATACTCATACTCGACGAACCCACTGCCTATCTTGACTTTAGACATAAAAAATCTATTTACGAATTATTGACAGATAGGTCGGCGTTAGAGGGTGAAGGAGTTACTATTTTTTCGACCCACGACATTCAAGCGGCCATGCAATATGCCAACACCTTTTGGTTGATGACTGAGGAAAAGGAATTTGTAGTAGTCAAGAACACCGAGCCTGAGTTCCGACAGATAATTATGGACAAATTGAAGATTCAGGAATTGGTCTGAAATGTGGAAATGAAGAGGCTCTTTTGTATCTATCCTAAATCTAAATTCTAACTTCGCCACATGGCTTGGAAAGAGAAAACCATAGAAAAACTATATTACTCCATAGGTGAGGTGGCGACCATGTTAGAAATCAATGCCTCGATGTTGCGCTATTGGGAAAGGGAGTTTAGCATATTGAAACCCAAAAAGAATGGCAAAGGCGATCGCTTCTACACAAAAGAGGACATTGAAAAGGTTAAGCTCATCTATCATCTGGTAAAAGAAAAAGGATACACCCTGGACGGCGCAAGGGCTCGGCTAAAAGCGGATCCGAAAGATGTAGAAAAGAAAATGCAGTTAACTGACAAACTCAAAAAGGTAAGAGACTTCCTCGAACAACTGAAAGAGGAACTGGGTTAAGCATTCGGACTAAAATTCGTGACTCTTATAAGCAAAATTGAGTCGCGCTCCAATAGAATAGATAAAAGAGGAAAGAGCCGGATTTCGGTTGTTAATTGATTTATCGCCTGCCGTATTAGAACGATAGAGCAATTCGAAATCTACATAGAAATTATGCCAAGGCATATAAGAAGTAAGCAGTTGAATATAAGCAATGGAACCACCCGCCCCCTGACCTATACGGTTGCCGAACTCTTTAGTAACGGTTAATGGCGCTGCACTTCTAAAAATATCTCCTCCGAAATTCGTCATTTCCCATTTATTGTTCTGTGGATTCACCCATAAAGTATCACCGGTTGTTTTGGCGTACATCATTCTCAAATTAAAGGAAAGGCGCATCACAGGTTGATACCGCACATTCAGCAGAAACTCATAGAACCCTGCGCCAAGCGGATGAGCCAACGGCTGATTATAATGGGTGTAGTTAGTTTTTGGATCTCCCGAAGTATAGGTGAATGGCCGCACCAGATTAAACTCTGCCTGCGCATCTAGATTGGGAACAATATCTATATATTTCATCCCCACCTGCATCGCATATTTATTCGCCCACCAGCGGGTTCGCTTGGCTACATTCTTGAAGCTGAACTCGTCCAGCACAAACTGCCCGTATATCTGTACGTGGTTCAGGAAGTTGACTTTATAATCTCCTCCCAGCAAAACATTATCGGGGCTGCCAAGCGCATGTTCCACCCCTCGGTAAAAAATAATTGGATTGAGATATTGCAATTCAAAATGATTGCTACGACTCATAATCACCGATTCGAAAACGCTGATGTTGAGCCAGTGAGTAGCCTGAATGCTCGCGTGGTGCAGCGCCATATATTTTTTAGGAAGCAATTGGTCTCCGCCGCGCTGATACTGTGAAGTCAGTTCGGCAAATATGCTCTGATAGCTGATGCGCCAAAAATTTACATTAAACTTCAAGAACAAATAGGCCGGGCATTATCAGAAAGAATGTGTGATCTGATTCCATTGCCTATAAAATGATTATCGCGCCCAAAGGTGAGGTTGATGTGTTTCAGAATGTGTGCAGTGATATATCCCCGTACATCAAAATAATCTACCCCATCTTCAAACTTAAAAATCTTTGAAGAATAATCTTTCCAGTATGACTCATTCGGAACGTAGGTATAATCTGTCAAGCCTACAGTGTCTTTGATTCGCTCATACTTCACCTTGTTTGAAGCATATTGCGGTATGCGCGCGGCAGTCTGCGTCAGGTTGAAGTAATAACTGAACACCTGCTTGATATTTCCTCTGAATTCCATACCCGCAGTTCGGGTAAAGAGAAAGCGCTTGTTGTATGTTTCTCCTCCCAACCTCAATTCGCCGATGGCGTTGGCGCGAAGATCATACTGACCTTTTTTCTTGGAAGAAACATGAAGAAAAGTAGCCGGTTCACGATACATCTTCCACCAAGGCTTTTTCGATACACTGGTTAAAGTGTCCAGCCAATCTGCATTGTCATCAATCAAATATTGAATCCTGCCGCGATCTACTTTGTTAAAGTGGATATTAGACAACAAAAGTGTTTCTGCCAACTTAGCGGCCGTACTGCGCTGAATGGTTTTCTGGCCGGTATGGGAAATCGGAACAATCTTGCTATACTTAATGTCGAACCGGTCTATATAATTATAAGCATCCGAGCCTAAGGGGATGAAGGTGCCTTGTGCGTTTGATGAATGAATGAAGGACAGAAAGAAAAGCGCCAGCAAACTATTTTTCACTAAGGCCTTTCTGCTTTTAATTCTCAGCCTACTCGATTAGCTGTCCCACTGCTTTCCAGCTATCCGGTGCTGTTCAATTTGTGTTGTCTATGAGCAATGAAAAGTAGAACGGTTATCACACTAATTGCAACAAGCGAAGATTCTAAAGTCCCAAGATTCAACCCGCCTTTGTCAATCGGCTTTGTGAGAAAGTCGCCAAAGGTGGCTCCGAATGGTCGGGTGAAAATAAACGCAACCCAAAACAAAATGATGTGATTGATTTTGGTGAGATAGTGGAGCAGCACCACCACTATGATTACTCCGCCTGTTATAAAAGCACCTTGAAGATAACTCATTCCAAAATGGTCGCCAAGAAAATCTCCGAAAGCGGTTCCTAAGCTGTTTGAGAAAAGAATTGCAGACCAGTAATAAATTTCTTTTTGCTTGTCAGCGATTGGGAAAACCTCGAGGTTTTTGAATTTGCGAAACCATAAAAACAAGGTGAGGAGCAAGCAACTCACAAGTAAAATGCTTCCGGCGGTGTAACCTAAATGAAGTGTTCGGTCAATGTAATCAGAGATTTCAGTTCCTAAAGTTGTCGTGGCAATAATGACCAACCAATAAACGACCGGCACATAATTTTTGAC